>CAIOKW010000076.1 GCA_903858975.1 Oligoflexia bacterium
AGCTTTGAATTGTGCTTGAGTCAACCGAGACGAAGGGTTCTAAAGTTCCATCAGCCAGCACCTTGCGAAGCATTCGTGCGACGACCTCTTTCCCCGTTCCGGTTTCACCGCAGATCAGGATCGGAGCTGGACTTAAGCGAGCGCGCTCAATTTGTTTCCGAATTTTCTCCATCGCAGGGGAGTTCCCAATGAGGGTGTATTTTTGGGTGACGGATTTAATCTCGTGTTGCGATTGGCTGTTCTTCTTTTTGAGATTTTTATTGTCGAGCGCTTTTGAAAAGGCATGCCTTAATTCGTCAGGGCCGCTGTCCTTGGGAATGTAATCAAAAGCCCCAAGCTTCATAGCACTTCTAACGAGATCAAATTCAGTTCTGCCGCTAAAGAAAATCACTTTCACATCATTCTGGATTTCCATAAGCTTGGGAATCGTCGCAAGACCGTCTGCTCCACTGCCCATTTCCATGTCCAGTAGTACGACGTCGGTATAGTTTTTCCTGAGAATGATGGTCGCCTCTTCGCCGCTGTAAGCGCTTCGAAGGTCATATTCTTTTCCAAATGCAGACTTGAGAGCCAAATGAATGTTCTTGTCGTCATCACAGATCAGGATTTTCGGAAGTTGGTTTTTTATTAGCATTGTTGTCGGTTCCCTACGAAGTGGAGTGAGAATTTAAATACACTTCCCCCATTTTAGTTTCATGAATCCTTGTAATTAAATGATTATTTTATGACTCCCCGATGTGTCGCCCTGTTGGCACCGCAATTGCTCAGTATTCAAGCAAAAGAAAAGGGAAGGTTATGATTGATTTTGACAGTTTTAAGAAAAGTTTTTTTCTCAGTCGTTTGGTTTGGCTTGAGTTGCCGCAGGAGTTGAGAAATTCAGGTGTTGTAAGCAGGTTGATGGGAGCGTGTGATGTGGATGAATCCTCAGTTTGGGATTTGAGTCCTGAGCAATTCATTGATCAGATCAACCATGGTTTCAATCGTGTTATGTTATCGAATTTTGATGTGATTCGCGTAAATTGGGACCGCATGCAAAATCAGTCACAGGTCCGGAAACTTGCCAAAGCGATAGAAAAGTTTCAATCCTTTCGAGATGGACTCGGTATGCGGATGATCTTGGTATCTTGTGAGGTTGATGAGTTGCTGCTCAGTCAATTGCACTTGCTGAATCCCGTAGTTTTCAACTTGGGAGGCCGCATGGGGCCCGGGGATTTGAATTTAAGAGTTCACCGTTTTCTCGAGCTTGCGAGCATTCACGCCAACGTTAAAGTGAATAGAATCTCTGAAAAAGCAGCGTTTTTCCTCGAGGAAAGCCTCAGGCAAGGAGTAGATGAAGACTTCATGGCGCTCCTTATTCTGGGCCTTAAGCGGTCCCAAGGTAAGGTTTTGAGGTTTAGGGACATTCTCCCCAACTTCTCCAGCTATTTCCCTCCAGAAGGGGGCCGCGAAACCCTCTGAAATGATTGGCAAAAATCAAATTTCACTTTTTTGAAGAAATCCTATTGCCAAAAAAGAAGTCTTCAAGTAGCTATATTCTTCTGCCGCAGAGATGTTTTAAAAGAAATCTAGAAGTAATTCTGGATGCCTTTTTGCGTCAGCGGATTGTTCTTTGAAAATTTATTTAGACAACAGAAATTATCTATTAGGGGGTCCGCGAGGGTCTTTTGATGGGTGGTTTTTAGTGACGATTAAATATTTGAAAGAGAAGACGGGCCTATGAGTTTGAGGAGCAATCCTTGGACTGCCTGAATTCAATTCTATTTGAGTCATAAGATACTTTTACGTCCATTTTCTGAAGTGATTTAGGAATGG
>CAIOKW010000077.1 GCA_903858975.1 Oligoflexia bacterium
CGGATGATGACCTCAGTCAACTTGCAAGTCAGTTGAATGGGGCGGGAGTGAAAATAGAGGACATTAAACTTAAAGTATCTGGACTCTGTAAATTGATTTCAGAAAGTAAATTACAGAGCGATATTCAAGATTGTAGTCGCTTAGAAAAACAGCTCAACCAAGCAGCTCAGAGAGGGGTAGCATTTAAGGCAGAACCCGTGGTTCCTCAAACTGAGGCCAAAAATGTAGACGCCCTCATTCAAGGCCTGATTCAGCAGGGTAAGCAGAGTCAAAACCAATCCTGCACCCTTCCGGATGCCGGCTGTAATGTAGCAACGATTACGGGGAATTGTGATCTTTTTAAAAAAGATGACGATTTCGTATTTCCGGACGGATCAAAAATTCCGTCTCTCAAAAAACAACAGGCGATCGACAAAGCACGGCGCACAGATCCCTCAACCCTTCAAGGAATTGCGGCGAACAAAATTGCGATACAGCAAAATCTAGCCAAAGCACAGTCCATCTTAAGTGATGCTCTCGGCAATCCAAACGATACGGACTCGAATCCGACGCTTGCCGCAGCCTTAAGTAGCGTTGACAAAGACGGCTATTTTAACCCAATGCTTTTTGATTTAATTCAAGGCAAAACAAGCTCAAATGCAAAACTGGGGGACCTCGTTTGGAATGGGGAGTTGGTCACTGACTCAAAGTATTCGGACATTAAGAATTATTTTGATTTGAAAATGAAGGATGGAGTAGGGGAGCAAAAGCTCGCGAGCTTGAAACTGGCCCTTAATACTTATGGTACAGCAACCCGGTCCAATCGAGTCCTTCAAACGGGTTATGACTCACGTCTCGATGGGAAAAGCGTGACCCAAGATCAAACCACTCGAATTCAAGGACTCGTAGATACAGTTAGATCTCGATTCATCGATTTGATTAAACGAGGTAAGGATTTAAAAGATTTGAGCCCTGAGGAGCAATCGTCGGTTCACCGAATTGAAACCATACAGTTAACCTTGCCCAATGACCCTAGGGCATACTTAGCAAAAGACTGCGATAATCGTTCGGGGAATGCATTCTATAGTCCAGGAGCACACACGCTTACGGTCTGCGCTTCTGATTTAAAATATCCGGATGAATCATTAATTAGAACCATCGCTCATGAAATGGGGCATTCGATTGATCCCTGTAATATTCAAAGAAACCTTCTCTCAAATCAGACCAGTCTGCCTGGAATGGAATTGAAGGATTATCCCTTTCGTTCGGTCTTAGCGTGTTTAGAGTCTGATGCGGGCGGCGGTTTTCGTTCCAACCAAGGTGCATTGGATGATCTTCAATCTCACGCAGAAGAACTCTTAGAAAAGTTGAATGAAGGAAAGGTTCTTAGCGAAGATGATAAAAAAGCACAACTCAGTCAGCTCAAGCGGATTATAAACGCGAAGCCAGAGTGTGCGAATGCTTTTTTGACTACACAAAGTCAGATGGGTGAAACCATGGCGGATTGGTTTGGAAATGAAGTTCTCAATTCCTACCTTAAAGATCACCCACGTCAGGGTGATGCTCCGGAAAATCAAATTCGGCCTCTGACTTTCTTGTCTTATGGATACTGCAGTGACCGTGAGTCAGTCACGAGCGACCAGGGTTTGCGGTGGATGCTGGGAACCGTTTCAGATCCACACCCGAATGATGGCAAACGGATCGATGAGATTGCGCTTCGCGAGCCTGAGATTAGGAAATATTTAGGTTGTACAGGCGGCTCGAGTGCCCCCAAATGTTCCCGAGGCGAGTGATTAAATAAAAAAAGTTTAATTAACAAGGATTTAGAAGTGAAAATCTTTGCTTGCTAAATAATAACGCACCCAGTAAAAGTGCGAAATGATGAAGTTTAATCGTGTTTTAGTCTTGGGTGTGTTTTCAATTCAAATCCTTCTCCTGAGCGGTTGCGGGATGATCAAAAATTTAACGGAAATGCATGATGCGACCGGGAAGATGCCGGACTTGATGAGTAAGACCATTGAGGGGATGAATGGCACTAATAAAATGATGTCCCAAATGTGCAATGGTCAGGGCAAAATCACGACCTCTGACTATCGCGATAAGCTTCTCAATCAAATTGACCAGGAACATGATATCGGTCGAAAGCTGTCACTCGCAGTGAAATATCATTATGCCTGGGAATTTCAAGGCATGAGTGCGGAGTGTGGTCGTACAAACTCATATTCACAAAAAGTTTTTAATGAATCGATTCGCGAGTTCTTAGAGAGCATGCACCGTTTTATCGACAGTCGAACCGAAACCTCAGCGACCTCACGCGATAACAACATGAATACCCTCTATGCCATCTCGGCAACGATGCACTACACGAACTCACTTCAAGAAGAAGATGCGAGTAAAAATGGCTATAAACCAGTCAGTATGCTTGATTTGATCAATGATGTGGTGGTTTCTACATCCAAAATCAATGCGGGAACTCTTTCTACCTATGACATTCCTGATTATGTAGACAGTGGAAGGATCCTTATGGGAGACGTGACGTACCTGCTTCGTTTGCGCTATAACTTTTTGACTGCATTTTCATTTGGCCTTGCAACGACCAATGTGGTGGGTGATGAGGCTACCTTATTGGGTCTCGCAAAATATCTCCTCGATGGGATATTCAATCGCGCATGGCGCCCTAATTTTGAGACCAAAAACAC
>CAIOKW010000078.1 GCA_903858975.1 Oligoflexia bacterium
TTGTCTTTCCTGAGGGGGAGCTCCGCCTTAGCCGCCGAGACTTCCTTAAACCTATCTTTGCGCTCTGCCGTGGACCAGGCGCTCGCACACAATCCTGAAGTCCAAGAGAGCCGCGAACGGATCAGAGAGGCAGATGCCAGTAGGTCCTTTGCGATCTCCCAACTTTTCCCCAATTTAGGGCTCAGTGGCTCAGCAATCATCGAAAAAGATCCTTTATCGATATCGGGAACGGCTCCCTTTGGGGGAGATCCCTACAGTAAGTACCAAGCCCAATTAAAACTCATTCAACCCCTTTATCAAGGAGGAGCGCTTCTTTCTGGTCTTTCGTTTACTCGGAAAGAAAAGAGTATTCGGGAGCTCGACCTAGAAGCGAAGTCTCGAGACCTGATTGTTTCCGTGATTCAAGCCTTCTACAATGTGTTCACTCAGAAACAAGTGATTTCGATTTTGCACGAAACCCAAGCCGTGGAGAAGGAGTCCTTAGTGACCTCTCAGCAGTATTTTAAGATCGGCCGAGGACCTCGCATCGACGTACTCCAAACGAAAGCCCAAATCGCGCTTTTGAATCCTCAGATCGCTAACGCTGAGAATCAAATGAAAGCGGCGGTTTCTCAGTTGGCAACGCTTCTTCATGAAAACCAGGCAAATACCATGGAGCTCGTAGGATCCTTAGCAACCGTGGACGCTGAATCGGTCCGGGCTTTTCTTGCGGCCAAGAAGCCACTTCCTGAATTAGTTCGAGGTGAAACACAAATCAGTCAATTCGAAGACAAAAAAGATGTGAGCCTAGCCCCTTTCTATCCATCACTGAATGTTGAGGGAACTTATGGTCAAACCTCGACAACCAAAAGTCAGTTGTTCAGCGACTATTCAACGGGATGGACGGTAGGACTTTACCTCAGTATTCCAATTTTTAGCGGATTGTCGTCGATCAACGAACGACGAGTGCTTGATTCTCAAGCGTCACAACTCGATTTTGCACAACAAAAGCTGGTCGACACACTCATCTATAATCAAACCCAGGTGGAGCGCGACTTGGACACTGCTGGAACAGTTCTCTCAAGCTCTAAAGAGGCGGCATCCTATGCAAAGGACTCTCTCAAGGAAGCGCAAAAAGAGTTTAAGCATCAAACGATTAGTTACCTTCAATTGCTCACGTCACAGCAAAGTTTCTTAAATGCACAAACCAGTTTCATTCAAGCGAAAGGGAATTACATTACGACCTTGGCTCGATACTGTGCTGCTTCAGGAATTCCGATTCTGAACTTAGTGGATCTTTTAGAAGCAAAGAAGAATCAATCAGAAGATCTGTAGCATTTTCGGCGTAAGCGAACTTTGTTTCCAATGATTGAAGTATTCTTCAAGATACTTTTGATTGAGACCTTTAAGTCGGATATTTTGAAAATCAAAAACCTCAAAGGTTTTGTTCATCACAACATAGTCATAGCGTTTTCCCTGATGAAGCTGAAATGCAGGAAAAAACGCGCTCGGGATAAACTTTGCCTTCAAGATCGATTCGATGATTTTGGGCTTATCCGCACGCACTAAAATCTCTACGTATCGGGCCTGGTGATCCCTCAGTAAATTTGCGATGGTATTAAAGAGCGAACTATAATTGATCGCTGGATCTACTTTTCCCCCGATGATGACCGAATAAGCATCACCCGGCGAATGGTAGCAGAAAATCTCAATCGATTGATCTGGACTCAAAACAAGCGTATTGGGTTCATGAAAAGGAAAGAAAGTGAATTGCAGCTCCTTTTCACGTTTTAGTTTTTCATAGCGATACCTGACGAAATGTTCAGAGGTAATCATTTCGAGCTGAGGGGGATCGATATGGGTACGCGTGGGTGGGGCCGGCGTAATGAACTTGAGGTTTCCCATTTGAGGAATCTCCTCGCTGACGATACTGACCAGCCCCCGAAGTTTTTCATGAAGAGCATAATCCTCAAAACGATTGTCGATTGAGTTTTGATAATAGGCTGCTGTCAGACAATGGGTTTCATACTCCACATTTTTATGGGAGTTTGGAAAGATTCCGAGTTTCTTGAACCCAAGGCGTTCGGTCAAGGCCTGGGCCCCTTCGTGAACCGTCCGGGTTGTGGCATAGACGACGTCCGCCCCTGCCGTATGCGTTTGCATGTATTGAATGGCATGGTCAAGGAGGGACTCCATTAATCCGCCTCGGCGATGCTCCGCGAGGACCACGGCCCCAAAAGCTTTTGCAAGCCGATTTTCTTCATCGTATCGAACGACAACGGAGGCGATGATCGGTGCATTTTTACCTGCATTCTTGGGTTCGGCGATGAACCAATAGGAGCCTGGTTTTTCGAGGAAGGGCTTCATCAATTCATATTGATTCATCAAAGGCTCACGGTAGTTTGAACCGTAGATTACGTGGTAGAGCTCAATGATTTTAAAAATATCATCGGGTGTGGCGAGGCGAAAATTCAAATCCATACTGCTTGATCCTATCGGTAAACCGCGTCTTGCATGTCCTCGTCATAAATGCGGGACGAATCGACCTGGGCTGGAATTCCTGAGCCAGACCAAACGGAGGTCTGATAGGCTCCATTTCGAATTTTCTTTGAAAGAGCTTCGACTTCAATGATCGCGTTGTAGCCTTTACTGGCTGCTATGAACGCGAGCCTGAGAATAGTTTCATCACGGTCAGGGCAAGATTCAACGATCTCTCTGATTTTTTCTTTCCCGGTGATCGGAAGACTCTTCTTCCGAGTTTTAAAAAATACGAAAACGCGTTTTGCATTCTCTAAGGTTTCTTCGTACTGAGCAATTTCAGGTTCGACCTGTTCTGCATAACAGCCTCCACAATAACGAATGTGGGACAGGGGCTCAGGGATGGTCGGCATGAGTTTGAAGGTGTTTTCTGGAAGGATCTCCACACACTTTTTACAGACCGGTTCAGAGCATTGCTCACAGGTCAGGGTCGCGTTTAATTTACGGCAGTTTACACATTCCATGGCTGTCATGCCGTAAAGGATAGCACGAAAAACGATCCCATACGAGGACTTAGAAGGTACTCAGAGATTTCAAAAAAGGCTTTGTTTCCGAATCGATACGCTTCACTTTAGAGATGAGGTCTAGATCCACGGAATGCACAATCGCATGATCCCCCTCTTGGTAGACTGGGGAATGAATTGCGGCTTGGCTTTTGTAAATTTCTTGAGCAGGAAAGTAGAATGAACAACGACCCATGTTTTCAGCAACGAGGGGGTTTGGTTCATCCGTACCTACGAGGGCAGACAAGACCAGAATCGCGCCCAGCTCAACGGCTCTTGCGGAAGCACAGCGAGCTACTCTTTCCATTCCGAGTGGGTCAGCGGTGGCGGTTGGAACGAGAACAAAATGAGGACTAAAGCGTTTGAGCTCGGATGCGATTTCCGGGAACTCAACATCAAAACAAATCAGGTTCGCAAACTTAAGATTTTGCCATTCAAAAAAACAGGCTTGAGAGCCGGGCTCGAAATCTCCCTCCCAGGGGGTGAGGCAGCGCTTATACGATTCAATTGATTTTCCTGAGGCTGCAAGTATGGCTCGATTGCGAAACTTTCCGGAGTCTCGGTGAAGATTGGGAGCAGTGCCCGCGCAAATGAGGGCTTCATAATTTTTACTCAGGGACATGACTTCTGGAAATACTTCAGTCCAAATCAGTTTTGCGATCGCATCCTTGGTTTTAAATTCGGGAATCTTTGCTACCGCGTAGGCCGTATATTCGGGGAATAAGACGACTTGTGAACCCCCGTCTAAGCTTTCCTTGATTTCACCCAAGATGTGTTTCTTGAAGTCTTGGACTGAAGAATAGGGTTTTCCAATGTCAAAGGTATGGGATGCAATCTTGAGTAAATGTGCCATTCTCACCGCCTAGATTGAGGATAGCACAGTCTTCTTGATCGCGCAGGAAGTTGCTGATAACCCTATGGAGTGAACAATCCTTCAAATCAAGACAGCTCTTCTTTTCGCTTTTCATTTCTTGCGGTGATTGCGCTTGCCATGGTGGTCTTCATGGGCAAGTCCTACGAATCCAGTCTTCAGGCAATGGACTCCTCTTATCATGCCCGCATTGCACTTCAAACGACGGCTCAAGGGGTGCGACCGGTGATTCCTATGGAAAGCCAAGAAGTGGATCGTGTTGCTCCGGTTGGATTTAATGATCAGCCTTTCACACTCCTTTATTTGAACGGGTGGGTGATGCGAGCCCTCGGTGCTGACGCCTTCTCCGCGCGACTTCTGCCGACCGCGTTTGCGGTCGGTTGCGTTGCGCTGTTAGTTTGGTTTGGAAGTCTTCTCTATACCCCAACGATTGGTCTTGCGGCTGGGTTTATCTTGATACTCACCCGTGAATTCATACGCTTTGGAGCTCGGTTTCAGCTCGATCCGGCGATGATTTTTTTCATACTACTCTCCTTCATTGCTTGGTGGAAACGGAAGCCCGTTTGGACCGGCGTTGCCGTCGGTTTGGGCTTGTGGATGAAAACACCTGTCGTGCTCTTAGTGTTTCCAAGTGCGGTAATGGCGAGCATCCTTTCTGGGACTTGGAGCTGGAAGGAGTTTGTTAAACTCGTCGGCGCGGGAGTGCTTGCACTCATCATTGGTTCTGGAATTTGGATTCTGGCCGGAAATCTTGGCGGTTGGGAAGTGGTCAGTGACTATTGGAGACGACAAGTACTGGGCACGGCCTTAAACGGACGGGGCGTAGTTCAGGCCACTGATTATTGGATGGGTTTTGAAGTACTCAGAAGGACTTATTATCCCTGGCTTCCCCTTTTAATGGTTTCGATTTTTTTGATCCTGAAACATCAGCGATGGAAGGATCCTGCGGTGGCCCTATGCCTCTCTGCCAGCGTGATAGTCATGTTCGTTATTTCGATGATTCGATTTAAATATTTTCACTACTATCTTCCGATGTATCCATTTTTAGCCCTTTTGGCTTTGGATTCTGTGAGAAAGCGCTTGAGCGAAAGAGCGGTGGGTTTTTCAAAATTCTTGATCGCAACTGCGATAGTGGCACCGACACTCATTTTGGCGTTTCCGATTCAGCTGTCGCCGGAAATGTTTCCCTCCCTTCGACGTTTTAATCCCATCATTCAGAGCTACGGAAAATGTCGCGATAAAGTTCTCTTTGTGAATGGATTTCAAGCTTATGGGGGTGAGCAAGAATACCTCGCAGAAGTTCAGTTTTATACCAACCGAAAGGTCGTGGGGACGCTGTGTGGAGAGGCTGAAAAGAAAGTGCGTGATTTTAATCCCGAATGGATCATTGTATCGGGCGAGAACAAAGACAAGTGCCTGAGCGAAAGCCTACGTGCCCCATATTCCGTGACCTATCAATTTGGGAATCAGTATCTCCTTTCCAGAATCATGGATCCGAAATTAGTAACGGATCTGACTCCATTGGCGCGAGACTTAAAGGCTCCTTTAGATTGTGAAAAAGTTACTTATACGAAAAGTCCATTTTTTAAGGATGCACTATGAAAAAATTATGGTTCACACGGAAGAATAATCAACGGCACTGGGTGGGGGATGGTTTCCCCGTTCGTTCGATTTTTACTTATAATGACATCGCACCAGATATTTCCCCCTTTCTTTTATTAGATTACGCGGGCCCTACCGTGTTTGAACCCACTACGAAACAAAGAGGTGTTGGTGAACATCCGCATCGAGGATTTGAAACCGTCTCGATCGTTTATTCCGGGGAAGTTGAGCATCGGGACTCCTCTGGCGGAGGCGGCACCATTCGCCCTGGAGATGTGCAGTGGATGACGGCTGCTTCAGGGATGGTTCATGAGGAATTTCATGGAAGAGATTACGCCGCTCAGGGGGGCCATTTTGAAATGATCCAACTGTGGGTTAATCTCCCGAAGAAATTCAAGATGGTGAGTCCGCGATATCAGAGCATCTTAAAAGAAAGCATCCCGAAGGTCTCCATTCCCCATGGGGCGGGAACCCTTCGGGTCATCGCCGGAAATTACCTGGGCCATTCCGGACCCGCTCAGACTTACAGTCCGATTGATCTTTGGGACATTCGATTGAATGCCGGTGTTGAGACTGACTTTACCTATACGGAAGGATATACGACTTCCATTTTTGTACTGAGTGGTGAAGTGAGGCTTCAGGATGGAGAATTGATTTCAGAAGCAGAGCTCGCCGTTCTTGAGCCGGGCGGCGATCGCTTTACTTTAAAGGCGACTCAAGATGCCAAGATTTTATTCTTAGGCGGCGAGCCGTTTCACGAACCGATCGTAGGCTATGGCCCCTTCGTGATGAATACTCCCGAAGAAATCCATCAGGCATTTCGAGATTTCCAAAGTGGAAAGATGGGAAGCTTTCAGTGATACGCTCAGGAGGTAAGGGGGAAAAATTTACCATCATGTCTTCTGAATTAGGTTTACCTGAGCATCTTTCCCATTCGACCGCAAAAGGACTCTGCAGTGGTCAACCCGTGGCCCAGTATGAGTTGGGTTCTGGGAAAAATTTCGTTTACCTGCTGCTGGATTGGGAGTCAAAGAAAGCGGCTATCGTGGATCCTCAACGAGACTTATCGGGGATATTAGATGATTTAGAAGCGCATGGTTTTATTCTCGAACAAGTTCTGCTCACGCATACTCACTTTGATCATATCGCAGGCTTACCTTTCTTGATGGGGGCACTTACTGAATTGAAAGTCCGAGTGGGTTCAGCTGATGTATCCAGGCTCTCGGTTTCGATTCAGCGCGATCCGCGGGTTCAATTTTTGAAGGATGGCGAGGATTTTCAAGTGGGCTCAGTTCAGGTGCGTGCCCTGCACACTCCTGGGCACAGTGCGGGAGAGTTTTGTTTTTATGTGCCGTTGCAGAGATCATTAGATCGACCTTATGTTTTTACCGGGGATACGATATTTATTCGAGACTGTGGCCGAACGGACTTTGAAGGCGGAAGTAATGAAGAAATGTTTGAGTCGATTCAAAAGCTAAAAGCGCTTCCCCCGGAATCCGTATTTTTAGTGGGGCATCATTATGCGAAAGAGTGTGCCACGACACTGCGAGATGAGATGACCTCAAGTCCGCCCTTTCGGTGTCAGACGGTAAAAGAATTGGAGAGTTTGCCCTGACCCTTGCAACCTTTGGAATATAAGCCAACGAATGCTTCCCAGTATCACACCATGACTACGGGCCGCTCGGGGTTCTCGATTCCTTTAAAGACGGGTAATTCTGCTCACTAGACCTTTCATTTAACTTTTCTCAATCATCAAGCTGTGCCTAGTTAGAAGTGTTTTTCCCGAATCTCCGAGCCACGGAAAGGCAAAAGGAGCGGCTATGGATGGCCGTGAGTGGAAAAAAGTAAATGGAGGAGAGAGAGCTTTTACTCACCACTCAGACTTAAGAACTTAAAATCATTATCTATTCTCTTTGACCCCATGGCTAAGAGAAGCAAAAAGAAGCAAATCCAAGGTTTTTAAAAGAACGACGCCCTTACTTTGAAAATTTCAAAATAACGGCATCGCTTGAATGTGGTATCTCGTAACCGAGTTTGTCGGTTGCACCTTTTAGTTCAATTCCGGCTTTTCTCAAGTACACGTTTGTGGTTTCCATGTCGGAGTGTCCAACCACTGCCATGACCCGCGCCAAGGATTCACCTCGGCTCAGCAGGTTTGTGATGAAGGTCGCTCTCAAATCATGAAACCGTATTCCTGTTAGGCCCAAGGCTTTACAGAAATTGCGGGTGACATCCGCCGCTTCACCCCGAGTCCATTCGGTGAGATGAGGCAAGACAAACTCTTCATTCATACTCTTAAGTTTATATTCCCTAAGAAATTGAAGAAGTTCGCCTGAAATGGGAACCTGACGAGTTTTCTGGTTTTTTGTTGAAGTGAAACCATTTTTTGAACTCCAACTTCTACTCACTTGGATGATGCAACCTTCAAGGTCAACATCTGTCCATCTGAGTGCATAGAGTTCGCCCGAGCGCATTCCCGTAAAAAGAGCCATGATCCAGATCGGGTAAAACCGGTGATTCGTTGCTTTTGCTTCACGCAAAAACAATTGAGCTTCCGTGTTACCTAAAACTTTTTTATCTGGCTCAGGCACTTTGATCATGAGGCCCATGCAAGGATTCACCTCGCACTTGCCATGATCAATCGCCATCTGAAAAACACGTTTCATGATTTTTAAAACATACTTTTTCGTTTGAACGGTAGAGGCGCTCATCGTTTCAAAAAGAAACTCGTGCACCTCTCGTCTTGAGATAGCACAGAGTTCTTTTGAATCAAAACGAGGGTTCAACCACTTCTTGAGCGTGGTTTCATAACTGTATAAAGTTGAGGGTCTTGAGTTGATTCTCATAATAGAGAGACACTCTGGCACCCACTCACACCAGCGAAGCGAAACTTTCTGTTCCTTTAAGAACATGAGTTCCCGCCTGAGTTCAAATTCGATCGTCTCTGCTTTGCGTAGGGTTTCAATTCCCCGACGTTTTCGCTGAACGCGACGACCGCTTGAATCATGAGCATGAAGATAGACTTCATACAGCTTTTTATTGTTTTCGATATAGTTTCTAATTGCCATTGCTTTAGGCTCCTTTTCTTACGAAAAGCGCCAAGCAATCGTTCTCGCGAAACCGCAGTCTTGAACCTAGTTTAAATGATTGAATCTGACCCCGATGGACCATAATTCTAAGTGCATTTTCACTCAGCCGCAAAACTGCTGCTGCTTCCTTTGTTGATAAGAATTTTAAATTTTCAAAGATCAAATCGGACGCACCATTTATATCATAAACACCCATCAATTTTGACTCCTTTTTTCCTACCTTTGTTTCTTGTTCTTTATTCTGAGTTCTAATTTTACTTATTTTATTTTTATTTACCTTCCTTTCTCATTGTTTAACCAACTCCTCATTTCCTCCACGCCCCCCTCCTGACTCCACCTAACCAACAGAATGTAGGGTGGGTGGAGTCAGGACCGGTGGGTGGTTCCTTGTTTCATTTCGATGTGAAGTAACTATTGATTACAAATAAAAAAATCCTTAATGAGTCTGTCTTGGTCCAAATGAAAACCTTCAGCCTCCCACGGCTGAATCCTCAAGTTCTTTATTTCGCCTGAAACTCATCGATGTTCCTCGTAAAAAACTCATCCATGTTTCGATCGATACCGTTTTACATTCTGAGTTAATGAGTTTTAGTGAATTGTGTTTATGAATGTTATCTCTATCTAAAAACATCAGAAACAGGTTTCCATAATGACCAATTCGAAGTGTTTTGTGCAGTTCCTTAGAACGATAAATGAGTTCAACCTTGCGTGCCACTTCTGGCAGATCACAAATATAGATCACGCCGTCAAGGGGTGATTCTTTTGCATAAATTTTTAATTTTTTTCTGATTCGTTCATCACTCTTTAGGGTACGTTCTATTTCAACTGCAATGATGACTCGGCCAAGTTCGCCCTTTCTTTCCATCAGTACAATTAGGTCAGGCCTTACTTCTGGAGTATCTCCCTCTTTGCTTGCGAAGAAATAAGCGATGGTTTCGTGTGTATTAAATTCGTGCTCCCTCAGTATCTTTGC
This sequence comes from Oligoflexia bacterium, assembly GCA_903858975.1. Taxonomy (GTDB): domain Bacteria; phylum Bdellovibrionota; class UBA1018; order UBA1018; family CAIMNF01; genus CAIMNF01. Next base: position 9,556 of record CAIOKW010000078.1, read on the forward strand.
TTCGGGAAAAATGTTTGCAAGCTTAGTCGCAAACGCAGAGCACGACTCCCAGTGGAGCAACTCTGTGTGCCTCGGTTGGTTTCGATCAAGAGTTTTAATGTCGATTCCAGTAAGCGCTGAAATCTCTTCGCGCGCCCGTTTGTCACGACAAGTTTGATAGAAAGTGCCGGCACCGCCAAAGACGCGGTCATTTCTTTTAGTGATCAGATTCTTCGTATAGAGCCGTGAGAGCGCATCTCTGAGTCGCCTTGGTGCAATGTGGGGCTCTAGCATTTGACTTAGGCCACGCACTGATAAGGGTTCATGGAGAGCGAGTAGTTTTAAGATTTGTTTTCCGCGATCATAGGGCAAGGGTTGTTTCATGTAATTTTCTCCTACTCCCTATAGTGCAAGCCCATGCCAACTTTTTATTAAACAAAGGTTTTTGAAAAATGGTTACATTCAAATAAGTTAGCGAGTCTGAATTGTGTACAAAATGGCCGATTCCGGCCAGTGCTGGCCATTTTTGGCCACTTGTGTGTTTTCGGCCTTAAATGCATGAAATGATTTAGATAAGGAGATTTTTTGAAAAAAAGAGGTGGCCAATTCCCGCCACTTTAGACGAAAAGCATTGATTGGGAGTTCAGCATTTTTAAAGTTCTTAAAAGGGTTTTAGATTGAGTTAATTACACAAGTAATGTATAAATACCAAAAGTCTTAGCCCTGCAAAACAAAGCAATTTGAGTTGGTGATTAAGACAAAAACATTAGATAGAAAACCGCGAGGAAATTTATGAAAATCGTAATTTGCACACAAGTTTTATTAAGCCTACTCATGCTTGGAAAA
>CAIOKW010000079.1 GCA_903858975.1 Oligoflexia bacterium
AAACCTCAGAGTGGGATTTTTAAGCGCGTGACCAAGTCAGGGAAAGAGATTTGGCTACAAGCAGTTTATTCTCCGGTCACAGATGAAACAGGCCGCGTAGTGAAAGTGGTGAAGATTGCAACAGATGTTTCAGATCAGCAAAAGATGATTTTTTCCATTCAAGAAACCGCTACAGCGCTTTCTGCGGCGTCAAATGAGCTTACCGCTACTGCGACGGAGATGACCAATACTGCGAACAAGACGAATCAAGAGTCTCAGTCTGCAGCCGCGGCGTCCGAAGAGGTTGCAACCGGCGTTCAAACGGTGGCAACAAATATGGAAGAGATGGTGGCTTCAATTAAGGAGATCTCCCGTTCTACCAATGAGTCATCCCAAATGGCAAAATTAACCATGCAAAAGGCTCAGGAGTCAAATGCTACGATTGTGAAGCTTGGGACTAGCAGTCAGGAAATTGGAGATGTGATTAAGGTGATTAGTTCCATTGCTCAACAAACCAATCTTCTTGCATTAAATGCCACGATTGAGGCTGCCCGAGCAGGGGAAGCGGGGAAGGGTTTTGCGGTGGTTGCGAACGAGGTGAAAGAGCTCGCGAAGCAAACTGCAAAAGCGACGAATGACATTACCAATAAGATTGGCGCAATCCAAGGAGATACAAAGAATGCGGTAGAGGCGATCGGCGGGATTTCCCTTGCGGTGGAAAAATTGAACGGTATTGCCGGTGTGATTGCGGCGGCAGTTGAAGAGCAAACGGCTACTACGAACGAGATCTCTCGAGTCGTCGTTGAATCCAAAAAAGGAGTGGAGAGCATTGCAAGTACTGTTCGAACCGTCTCGATGGCGTCCGTGGAAAGCACTGCGGCTTCAAGTCAAACCTTAGCAGCTTCTAAGGAGCTTGCAATGTTGGCTGAGAAACTCAATGCGCTAGTAAAGAGCTCTAAGAAATGAACAAGCTGAGAGTCCTCATCGCTGATGATTCTGTAGTTTACCGAAGTCAGATTCGAAATGCGCTAGCTGGCTTGCCGTGGATAGAAATTTCAGGAGTAGCATCCAACGGCAGGCTGGCTTTAGAGCGGCTTCAGCTTTCTTCAGTAGATTTGATGATTCTTGATCTCGAGATGCCTGAAATGGACGGAATACAAACGCTCAGAGAAATGCAGTTGCGCGGTTTGAAATGCCCAGTTCTGGTCTTCTCATCCGTTTCTAAAAGGGGAGCAGAGAGTACACTTGAGGCCTTAGGACTGGGAGCGATTGATTTCATAGCGAAGCCAGGTGGTGTTGAGGATGGTGGCGAAATGAAAGGTGAGATGGATCCGGTGATCAGAATTAAAAATCTGCTGATTCAAAAGATCTTAGGTTTGTTTCCAGACCTTGAAGAACATTCGGTACAAGAGATCACCGACCGGAGCGTAAAACCCTATGCCAAGGTGATTTTGGATTTGTTTCAGCCAAAGGCTATTGTGATTGGATCCTCTACAGGTGGCCCTACGGTCCTTGAAGCTTTGTTTTCAAAGCTTTCAGGGCCCTTAAGGTGTCCGATCTTCATCACCCAGCATATGCCGCCCATTTTTACGGCGACCCTCGCTGAACGCTTACAAAAGATCAGCGGCATTCCGACTTACGAGGCGAAACATAATCAAATCGTTGAGAAGAATGCTGTTTATGTTGCACCCGGGAACTATCATATGCGCATTAAAAATGATTCGGGTGTTTTGAAAATAGAGCTGGATCAAGGGCCTCTGGTGAACTCGGTGCGCCCAGCGGTGGACCCCTTATTTCAGAGTGCCGCTCAAATCTATGGGGATCGTTGTCTTGGGATCGTTCTCACGGGAATGGGCGCTGATGGGAAAGTGGGAGCCGAGCGAGTGAAGGAAATGGGTGGAGTGGTTTTGATACAGAGCGAAGAAACTTGCGTTGTTTTTGGAATGCCCGGAGCGGTGATGTCGGTTGGGGCTTATGATCAGGTTCTGAGTCCAGATGAAATCGTTGAGGTGTTACGAGAAAAAGTTGCAAATGGGGTCGATTTAAAATTAGGACGCATTTACGCGTAAGGATGTCGTGATGATAAGAGTTTTAATTGTAGATGATACAAGGTCGGTACATGCATTTGTAAAAAATTTCCTTTTGAAATCAAATGAGGTGAGGGTCAGCAGCGTGTTCAACGGTGCGGAGGCCATTGAGGCATTAAATGGAAAAGAAGAGTTTGACCTCATACTCCTTGATTGGGAGATGCCTGTACTGAATGGCCCTGATACTTTTCAGGCACTCAAGACCATGAATATCAATGTGCCCACTATCATGATGACCACTAAGAATGATCCAGAAGATATTCAAAAAATGTTTACTTTGGGCGTCGCTGAGTATTTGATGAAGCCATTCACGATTGATATTCTCTTTCAGAAAATTGAATGGGTTTCAGGAAGGTCATTCTCTTATGCAGCTTGAACGGATTTTGCTGTTTTTTGCTAAATACATTGAGTCTGAATTAGGGATTGTCTACGCGGATCACAACTATTTCCAGCTTCAAAATCGCCTGGAAGAGATCGCAAAGCTCTTATCGGTTGAATCGATAGAAAAACTGTTTACCCAAGCAGAGGCGGGGATTACGGGTCCCTTTAAGCAACTTCTCTTAGATTTGGCCACCAATAATGAAACTTCTTTTTTTCGTGATCCAAGGGTGTTCAAGGCCATTGAAAATGTAGTGATTCCAAATTTTCTCCAAAATGAGCCCCAGGGGACACAGTTGAGAATTTGGTCAGGTGCGAGTTCAACCGGTCAGGAAGCCTTGTCACTGGCAATGCTGATTTCTGAGTGGAATCTAAAAACTTTGAAAAATATTCCATTTTCAATTCTGGGTACAGATATCTCTGAGAGGATTTTGCTTCGAGCACAAAAAGCAGACTACAGTCAACTCGAGGTTCAAAGGGGTTTACCCACGCCTTATTTGGTAAAATACTTTCAAAAAAATGACCAGGACCGCTGGATAGCGAATTCTACTCTGACGTCTCACATTCAATTTAAAAAACAGAATCTGTTGGCGCCGTTTGCGTTTTCTCAAAAGTTTCATCTGATATTGCTCAGAAACGTACTTATCTATCAGGCATTACCGAGCAAGATTGAAATCTTGAGAAGGGTCACAGATATGTTGGCACCCGGTGGTGTCTTGATTTTGGGCTCTGGCGAGAGCCTTCTTGGGCTTTCGAGTGATTATCATCAGACCGCCCATGAAGGCGCGGTTATTTACTTGAAGAAGGAGTTTCATCAGTCGGCTGCTTAGGCTTGTCTTTTTTGATTTTGAAGCCATAGGGTTTCAAAATTTTCCCGAAGAATTCCTGGGCGGCCTGATGAGGATCCCCTACGTGCGTGCCATCGGCTGCAATCATGGTTTGAGTGAGAATCTTAAGTTGATTTGCTTTTTCGCTCAGTAATCTTGAGTGTCGTGGGGAATGGACAAAGTGGTTGGCATCGATTTCAGGATGATCATCGAGATTATTCCAAAAGAGGAGTGGTGGATCGTCAGAAGTGAGGTTTCCGTACATGTCCATGTCTTTACGGATTGCTTTCCCGTCGTCAGTGAATAAGTCATCAAATGATTTGAGATGATAACGTTGCCAAACGTCGTTTCCGACAAATCGATCAGTACTCGCTTTTCCGTAGAAGTGATACCAAACCATGTAGTCATATGATATCTGGCCGTCAAAATGCCCCGCTGCCGTTACGCGGCTTGATTCTCTGAGGATTGGATTTGGCGATTGTGGCTGGGAGATGTCCTCATGGGTGGCAAGCCAGAGGCTCGCGCTTGCACCAGCACTCACTCCATAAGGAAGTACGAGGGCTTTGTTGAGTTGGTATCGTTCTGCGTTGCTCCTCATGAATTGCACGAAGCCCGCAATGTCCTCTCGCATAATAGTTTGAAGTGGGGCTTGCGAAAGAAATCGGTAATTAATAGCAGCAACAGCAATACCAGAGTTATTGTATTTTTGGATGATGGATTTCTGTTTACGCATTTCGTCTTTGCTGCCTGCGGACCAACCGCCCCCGTGGATAAAGATGACCAGTGGAGCGGGCTCAACTGCATTAGGTAACCAGAGGTCAAAGATTTCACGCTCATTAGGCCCATAATGTTGATCGAGGAATTCGAGTTGCTTTGCTTGAGAGCTGAGGCCTAAGAATAGGGTGATGATAGAGATGAGGATTTGGTTTTTCATGAGTCTCCTGTGCCGCGCCTTGGTTTCTTGTGATTCCTTGGTATATTGAACCCTATGGTGTTGAGTTTATCAAATTTCCTCGTAATGGGATTAATGTTTTTTATGATGGGAGATTCTGCAATGGCAAGTTCAGATGAATTTTATCAAGTAACGAAGACTTTTAAGGACATTGAGATTCGCTCCTACCCGAAGCTTTTGGTGGCTGAGACTGCAATTTCAAGTACCCAGAATGAGGATTCGAGCGCCGGTTTTCCGATCTTGGCCGGATATATTTTCGGCAAGAATAAGGGGCGGCCTGCGGGAGCTCAGATGACCGCGTCAGTGCCTGCGCAAAAGATTGCGATGACGGCACCTGTAAGCGTGGAAAAGGGGGCGGCTGGGCCAGTATTGCAGTTCTTCATGCCATCGGGAATGAATGAATCCAATGCGCCTGAGCCCAATGATCCTCGTGTTAAGCTTCGAACCTTGCCTGAGCGAACGCTTGCGGTTTTACGTTATAGCGGCACCTGGTCTGAGGAGCGCTTTAAAAAACATGCAGATTTGCTCAAGGATGCAATCAAGCGTGAGGGATATGAAGCAAAGTCAGAGCCAATTTTGGCTCGTTACAATGCACCCTGGACTCCTTGGTTTTTGCGCCGAAATGAAGTTTGGATCGAAATCAGTCACAAATAAAAAAACCGGGAATCATTCATAAAATGATTCCCGGTTTAAAAACTTAAATTATACTAATGAGATCTTAGTAACGGCGTGGACCACGGTTTTCGCGTGGAGCCATTGGCTTAGCAATGCTTACAGTCATTGCACGGCCGCTGTTGTCAGCACCGTTGAAACGAGAGATTGCAGCTTGTGCTTCTGAATCAGAAGACATTTCTACGAATCCGAAACCTTTGCTGCGTCCAGAATCACGGTCAGTGATTACTTTCGCAGATTGAACAGTTCCGCACTCAGAGAATGCATCCATCAAGTTTTGATCTGAAATTGAAAATGAAAGATTACCAACGAATAGTTTGTTACCCATATTACCTCCTAAAGGCAGGGAGCTCTTAAGAAGAAGACAGGCCTAATTACCCAAAGACATCTGAAGAAGCAAATTACCGGACAAGTGGGATCATACCACTCTATTTAAAAACTACCTAATGAATTAGCTCTTTTAAGTGGTTTCGGTGCTACACTATTGAAATCTGGAGGTAATATGGCATCAAATCAACGCGCAACACAGGGTAAACGGATTCGGGAACGGGCAAAAGCAGAGGCTCAGGCTGAAAAAGAGCAGAGTCGGCAGCAGCGAAAAGAGCAAAAGAAAGTCCGAAATGAAAACTTAAAGCCCGGCGAGGACCCAGATCTTGTAGGGATTTATCATGGTCCTCAGCCTGTTCTGGACGAGTGATCATTCACCTTTAGAGTTCATTTTATGAAGCTGAAGACCTCTTTAGAAAAGACTTTGTTCAAGCTCAATACTCCATGGAAAGTTCAAGAATACCTTTCTCGAATTCCCTATAATCCAGATGATTACTCGAAATCAGCCAAAAGGGTTTTTGAGGAACGTTCCGCTCATTGTTTCGAAGGGGCCTTGTTTGCTTCACTCGCTTTAGAGCGGCTCGGGCATGAGCCAAGCCTTTTGCATCTCCGATCTCACCGCGATGATGATCACGTGGTGGCATTGTTTAAAGAAAAGGGACTATGGGGTGCGGTCGGAAAAAGCAATACCACCTTGCTCTCGTGGCGTACGCCCGTTTATCGAAATCTTCATGAGCTCTTTCTGAGTTATTTTCCATTTTATTTTAATTTAAAAGGGCAGATGAGTCTGTGCTCATGGGCCGGACCCATTCGTTTAAAGAAATACGAAAAGATTTGGAATTGGAGAGATGGTCAAGAGGACGTCGGTGACATGAGTGCCTCTTTCTATGAGGAGCGGGGAACCGAAGTCATCAGTCCTCAATTGATTGAAAAACATCCGAAGGCGACCGAGCTTTTGACGGCAGCCTGCTTTCTGGGAGCAAATAAGAAAGGTCTTTATCGGGCCTGAGTGGGTCTCTGCCTGAGTTGAGGGCTGCAGAATTGAGTTGCGTAAAATA
>CAIOKW010000080.1 GCA_903858975.1 Oligoflexia bacterium
CTCTTCCGATCTAGTTTATGCACCATCAGCAGGTGACTCTTGGAGCATTTATTCAAGATGCTTATGGGGGTTTTGATAATATTTTTCGATTTTTAAATCAGGTGGGGCATGGTGTTTCATTTCGGGGCACTCTGATCTTATCTGCGGTGTTCGCAGCATTGTTTGGAATCATTGTGGTCTTGAATGCTTTTCGAGGAAAGAGGGAAGGGACAGAAGTCGACTTCAAAAATCAAATCCTCATTGCTTTAAGCCTAGGAAGTGCATTCTGCGTCGGTTTATCTCCGCTGGGTCAGAACAACGCCTCAATTCTTGGGCTTCCGATATTGTTTCTCGCAGTGCAAGTTCTCACTGAGAAGCGTTCCAGCGTTCAAAAGGGGTTCACGATATTCTTTTTAGCGGTTTTTTTGTTTAGCTATTCTGACTTAGTCCCGGAGGCTGCGCGGGTTTGGCTTCGAAGTTATTCGATTAAAAGCGTGGCTGCACTCCTCTACGCTTCCGTGATGGCTATTTTGTTTGCGGGGGCAAGCTCATCTCGTAGAACGTGTTGAGTTATTTGACGGAGCCATTGCATCAGCTCAGTGGGTAAACTTTGCACTCTGCAATGTGAGCAGAATCGTCGAAACTATTTTTATGAAATGGATTTTGCGACTCATCCCGGTACTAGCCCTCCTTATTCAATCCGTTCCCGCTTTAGCGAGCACGAAGCCACTCGCCCTTATTTGGAATGGGCCCGGTGCGTGTAAGCCCGGATGTGTTGGGGCTGCACGTGCAATTGCAAGACGAGCAGGCTTTCGTACGCAACTCATCAATCCTGGGTTTAAAGATTTTGAGATTTTTAAAGAAGCGAAGCTTTGGGTTCACCCGGGTGGAAAGTCGACCACCGGAGCGGCTGCCATGGGTCCAGAACTCATGCAACAAGTCCGAGAATTTGTGTTTAATGGTGGGGGATACGTAGGCTTTTGTGCGGGTGCGTTTATCTCCACATCCGAAATTGGAACCTCTCACAAGCAAGGGTATGGAATCATTCCAGGGCGTACGGAGGTGTTGATTGCGGACGTGAAAAAAGATCATGCAATGTTGCCGATGACCACAGCAATTGGGGACATGAAAATGTACTACGCAGGCGGCCCATTCCTAGAGGTCACTGATAGTGAGCTAAAGGCTGCACAAGGCGAGATCATTGCTCGCTATGCGGATGGAAAAATTGCTGGAGTGCGTGCCCATTACGGTAAGGGTAAAGTTGCCGTGATCGGGACCCATCCTGAGGCAGGGTTTATTTGGAAACTGGCGCACGGCTTCATCGATTTAAAAGGCACCCGCTTCTTTGTGGATTATATGGTCAAGTACGCGACGGCTCCTTGACTCGTTAAGCATTCTAATTGCATCTCCGACAAGTAGTCACAGGAGATGTTAATGACTTTATTTAAATTTCTGTTCGTTTCGGGACTGCTGTTTAGTTTTTCATTTGCGGTTGCTGAAACCGATATTCAATTTACCAATATGGAGCTTGGAGCAGCGTATACGCTGGTCAGGCCAGAGTTAAACACCATTGAGCTCAATGGTCGAACGGGGACCTTTACGCCAGCACCAGCCCTTCGATTTTTTGGATTGGGAGTACAGAAGTTTGATGTGAATTTCAGTGAAGTGATTAATCTAGTAGATCTCCAATTTAATCATTTAAAGGCGAAGACGCCTACGATTCAATTTAACAATGGAAGTCTTGAGCTTAATGTTGCTCTAAACGATCAAGACCAGGTTTTGCAAAGCAGACTCGGTTCCCTCAGTATTAATGGGGTGGCTTTGGTTGCGGTTCTTGGCTGGGAAGCTCAGGCCGATGGAACTCAAAAGCTTTCTATTTTGAAGACCCGGTTTAATGGTGACATGACGGGAACGGGTTTGTTAAAGCCCCCATTCATCCTCGGTAAAGTGAGATCTTATTTATTGAAGCTTCTGACTCAGCAAGTTCAAACGGTTCTCGATCGCCCTTTTGTGCAAGAATCCATTCAGAATGGTTTGATCTCATGGGCTAAGTTTTATACGGGGGAACAGTACCATTCCATTACGCCTAACTCGATTCGCTTTTTCGATGACGCCCTAGTAGCGGGTATCAGCTATAAAGTTCAATGAGTCGAATGATAGAGTGACTTCTTTCCTGATAGTAAATAAGTAAGAAGCACGCAGGGAATTGCGTAAGGTGCAATTGGGAATCCGAAAAGCTCAATCGCAAGTATGATACAGGTGATTGGTGTTTTGGAGGCCGCACCGAAGAGCGCGA
>CAIOKW010000081.1 GCA_903858975.1 Oligoflexia bacterium
AGGAAGCTTACATGTCTAAAAATATAAGAAATTTCTGCATCATTGCGCACATTGACCACGGTAAATCCACCTTGGCGGATCGTCTGTTAGAAAAAACAGGTACGGTAACCGCACGAGAAATGGAGTCCCAATTTCTGGATAATATGGATCTGGAGCGCGAGCGTGGAATCACAATTAAAGCGCAAAGTGTTCGTCTGAAGTACAAAGCAAAAAACGGGCAAGATTATATTTTGAATTTGATCGATACGCCGGGCCATGTGGACTTTACGTATGAGGTTTCTCGTTCACTTGCGGCCTGTGAGGGCGCGATTTTGGTTGTCGATGCAACTCAAGGGGTAGAAGCTCAAACACTCGCCAATGTTTTCTTGGCACTGGAGAACAATCTCGAAGTATTCCCGGTCATCAACAAAATCGACCTGCCTTCAGCTGATCCCGAAAAAGTAAAAAAGGAAGTCGAAGACACCATTGGTCTCGTCGATGTTTCCCGCTCGGTCTTAGCGAGTGCGAAATCAGGAATCGGCATTGAAGATGTTCTAGAAGCGGTTGTAAATTACATTCCGCCACCTGCGGATGACGATAACGGAAAACTTCGCGCACTCATTTTTGATAGCTGGTTTGATCCGTATCAAGGGGTGATTGCGCTCATTCGTGTTTTCAACGGTGTGGTGAAGCCGGGGATGAAAATTAAGCTTTTCCACGTCGGCAAGGAATATGAAGTTCAAAAGGTCGGAACCTTTGCTCCGAAGTACCGTGATGTCGATCAGCTCGCATCCGGCGAAGTGGGTGCAATTATTTGCGGAATTAAAGACGTTCGAGACATGAAGGTCGGAGATACCATCATGTCTTTCGCGGACCCACTTTCAGAGCCGCTATCCGGTTTTGCAGAAGCAAAGCCGATGGTTTTTTGCGGAGTTTATCCTGTTGATTCTGACGATTATCATGATCTGAAAGAGGCCCTCGAAAAATTAAAATTGACTGATTCGGCAATCGCCTTTGAGCCAGAGACTTCAACGGCTCTCGGCTTTGGTTTTCGCTGCGGATTCTTAGGCCTCCTTCATATGGATGTGGTCCAAGAACGCCTAGAGCGTGAGTATGGACTTAATATCATCACGACCGCTCCTTCTGTTGTTTATCGAGTCACCAAACTTGATGGTGAAGTGCTCATGGTTGAAAACCCAGCAAAGCTTCCAGATCCAATCAAAATTGAAACCATCGAAGAGCCGTACATTCGCTTGAGTGTTCACATGCCTGCAGAATATGTGGGTGTAGTGATGGCGCTATGTAATGATCGACGCGGGATTCAAGAGAAGCTTGATTTCGTAACGAGTGATCGCGTGACATTGATTTATCATCTTCCACTTGCTGAGATGGTTTTTGATTTCTACGACAAATTGAAGTCATCCACTCGTGGATATGCATCGATGGATTATCAAATTCTAGATTACCGTGCGTCGGATCTGGTGAAGATGGATATTCTCATCAACGCCGAACCGGTAGATGCACTCTCTTTGATTATTCACAAAGATAAGGCACACACTCGTGGCCGAGAACTCGCAAAGAAAATGAAAGAACTCATTGAGCGCCAGATGTTTGAAATCGCAATTCAGGCATCGATTGGATCAAAGATCGTTGCGCGTGAAACCATTTCTGCTTATCGCAAAAACGTGACTGCCAAGTGTTACGGTGGGGATATCTCCCGTAAGCGAAAACTCCTCGAGAAGCAAAAAGAGGGTAAGAAGCGCATGAAGCAGGTGGGATCAGTCGAGATTCCGCAAGAGGCTTTCCTTGCTGTCCTGAAGGTGGATTGATTCATGTCTCGCGCTCTGATTTGGGGTGCTGCGCTCCTGGCTCTGATCAAGATCAGCCTTGCTGCTGTTTTCCCTGTTTTTGGTGATGAGGCTTACTATATTTTCTGGGGCTCACACCCGGCAGGTGGATATTATGATCTCCCACCCATGGTGGGTTGGTGGCTTGCGCTCTTGACTCAGTTTTCGCTGAATCCTTTGTGGTTGAGGATCTTTAATTTACTGACAGCATTCTTGGTGGCTTTAGGTCTTTATGAAATCACGCTTCCGCTTCTTGGAAAGAGCCGCGCACCCATGGCGAGTTTATTGTTTTTGTTTTTGCCCCTTCCGTTTTTGACGGTGATCTCATTTCCAGACGTTCCGCTACTTCTTTTTGGATTTCTATCTTCCTTACTGTTTTTTAAAGGAGTACAAAATTCAAAGTTGAGATTCTCCCCTGAAGTGTTTCTATCTGGCTCCCTCTGGGGTGCGGCATTTCTTTCTAAGTACTTTGCGGTTTTTTTGCTTCCCGCCTTCGTGATCTGGTTTGCTTTAGTTCAGGGGCGACGCATGAGGGATGTGTTTTTGTTCGCTCTGGGTGCCACTCCGTTTGTGTTTCAGCACCTTTGGTGGAATCGCAACCACTGCTGGGCCAATTTTGTATTTAATCTGATCACGCGACAAAAGGTTTATGAGGGTTCCGTGTATCAGACTTTCGGTTTTTTTCTAGTCTACCTGGTCTTGGTAGGTGGGCCAATTTTGCTTTCGGTCACACAATTTAGAAATACCAGCTTCTCGACTGATTCAGGTTATGAGTCGATCTCTCTCAAGCGACTCCGTACATTTTTCCTCCTGCTCTGGTTAATCCCGATCTTGATTTTTGCAGTGACTGCGCTCCTTGGCCGCGGGCAAGGGTTACACTGGCTTCTCTATTTGACGCCCTATTTTGTAGGTTGGAGTGTTCTTTTCTATTCCGAGGCCAGAATCCGTTTTGCGGTATACTTTTCAGGGGTCTTGTCGGGAACCTTGGGCCTGTTCATGATCATGGCTTTTCTTTTCCCCGATTCAATGTTGTCGCATTTTTTTAAAGGGCAGCGGGCATTTGAGTTTCAGCTGTTGAGTCATCCTCAAGCGTTTGTAACTGAAATAAAACCCGAACTCGAGGGGGTAAGCGAAGTGTTTTTAGGGGGCTACACACTTGCGGCTGAGTTTGATGATGTGTTTAGACGCTTTGATCAAAAGATCCCCGTATCGGTTTGGGCAGAAGGTTCACGGTTTGGTAGGGTATTTGATTGGACCAGTGATCTTTCAACTCTCGAAGGGAAGCGCATTGCGATTCTGACAGCCGGTCCGTTTTTTCCTGGAGAGCGACAGCATTACTTTTCATCTCTGCGGACCTTGAAGAAAGAATTCCGAGGTGCTCCGTATACGCTCGCCATTGGGGAATCCTTTCAGGCAAAAAAATATCAAAATGAGGTCATTCGTCCTGCGATTGAAAAGTACTACCCGGATTTTCTAGGTGGGGCTTGCTCATTGAAGGAGAATGTCGATGCCCACTGAGTTGCTTCTTATATTTTCAGGTATTGTCGCAGGTTCGATTGATAGCATCGCAGGCGGGGGCGGCCTCATTACCCTTCCAACGCTCAGTACTCTTTTAGAGCCGGGACCTCATGCGATTGGCACAAACAAGATTGTGGGAACCATGGGTGCGCTCATTGCGTTTTTGGTTTACTTAAAAAAGCAGCCGCTCAATCTGAAGAAGGGATTGTCATTTATTCTCTCCGTGGGCGCGGGCTCCCTGCTTGGTTCTTTGTGTTCGCCCCTCATTCCAAAAGTCTATTTTCGGTATTTTTTGATCGCTGCCTGTCCCTTGGTTCTGTTTGTTCTTTGGAATAAACAGATGTTTGTTCAAGAAATCAAAGACCACGTTAAAAAGAAACTCTCGAGCTTGATTGCGGCCGGGACTTTGGTTGGTTTTTATGACGGATTTTTTGGTCCAGGGGGCGGGACGTTCATGCTTCTCGGGCTCCTTTGGGGGGTGAGGCTCCCCTTGTTTGAGGCCTTGTTACTCTCGAAACTTGCCAATACGCTTTCAGCCGGTGTGTCACTCATTTCCTACGGTGTTCAGGGCTTTGTTCATGTTCGATATGGTGTGATCATGGCGCTTGGAATGACCGCAGGAAGCTTTATGGGCGCAAGGCTCGCCTCTAATCGAGCTGAAAAAGTGGTCCGCCCGGTCTTAGTGCTCGTCGTATGCCTTTTGATGGCAGTTCAATTGAGAGAAGTAATCAATTCCCATTGAACACTTGAACCCCCATGGGGTAGCTTTGAATTCCGGGAGGGACGCTTATGTTCCCGGATAGCTTGACCACCATTCGCGGCCTTGATCATCGAACCCTTCGTGCATTTTTGTCGCTGACAGAGCAGATCAAAAGCACCCCAGAGAAATTTAATACAACCCTCAAGGGAAAAACGATTCTTCAGTTCTTCGTGGAGAATTCCACTCGGACCCGAATGTCATTTGAGGCGGCAACTCGGAAACTTGGGGGCACCAGTATTGCCTTTGCAGCTTCTTCCTCGAGTCTTCAAAAGGGCGAAACCTTGCTCGACACCGTTCAAGTCATTCAACAATACGGAGTGAATGCAATTGTCATGCGTCACTCCTCGGGAGGTTCTCCTGATCTCGTTGCAAAAGCGACAGCGCTTCCGGTGATCAATGCGGGGGACGGAAGTCATGAGCACCCGACGCAAGCGCTTTTAGATTGTTTTACATTAGCTGAGTACTGGAAATCAGATCTCACCCAAGATCAGCCCTTTTCTGGAAAATCGATTGTCATTATCGGAGATACGCTCCAATCACGAGTGACTCGATCAAACATTCACCTCATGACCACGCTCGGCGCGCAAGTCTTTTTGAGTGGTCCGTCCACGCTCACGATTAAGAACTTAAGTCTATTCCCTGAAGTAAGGTACATTCCCTTCCCTGATGCTATTTTGAACTCAGTGGATGCGGTGATGGCGCTTCGGATTCAATTTGAACGCGGAAATAAAGGTGTGATTCCTTCGATTGAGGAGTATCGAACCTTCTGGGGATTAACCCATGAGCGAGTTTCTAAAATGAAGCCTGAAGCCAAAATCCTTCATCCGGGTCCGATGAATCGAGGAGTGGAAATTGATCCAGAGGTCGCGGATTCGGATCGATCACTCGTGCTCAATCAAGTTGAAAATGGAGTGTTTGCCCGGATGGCCGTATTGGGTGCGCTCGTAGGAGGATTAAAGCCATGATTCTAATTTCTGGGGCAAGAGTCGTAGATCCTACTCAAAATCGAGATGGCCTATTTGATCTCCTGATTGAAAACGGACTCATCAAGGCCATCGATCAGCCGGGTGCGTTTGATTCTGTGAGTGTTCGGGAGCGGGTGGATGCAAAAAATAAAGTCATCACGCCAGGATTCATTGATGTGCACGTGCACCTTCGTGAGCCAGGTTTCGAGCATAAAGAAACGGTGAAAACCGGATCGCTTGCAGCCATTCAGGGCGGATTTACCAGCATCGCACCGATGGCCAATACCGAACCCGTGAATGACAATGCAATCGTTACAAAATTTATTCTGGGAAGAGCAAAGAGTGCAAACCTTGCTCGCGTGTTTCCGATTGGAGCGGTGACCAAAGGGCAAAAGGGCGAGGAGCTCGCTGAGATTGGATTGATGGCAAAGGAAGGAATTCGCGCCATCAGTGATGATGGAATGCCGGTCATGAACTCAGCGCTCATGAGGCGTGCCATGGAGTACGCTCGAATGTTTGATCTTCCGGTGATTAGTCACGCGGAGGATTTGAATCTCTCTAAGGGCGCTCCGATGACAGAAGGGGCGGTTTCTTCATTGCTAGGCTATGCTGGTAATCCAAATGCCTCTGAAGAAATCATGGTGGCTCGTGAAGTTGCGCTTTGTCGCGCCACCGGTGCTCGGGTTCACATCGCACATATTTCCACCCGTGAAGGAATTGAGATCGTCAGGCGGGCAAAAGAGGCGGGCCTTCCCATTACGGCTGAAGTGACCCCCCATCATTTGATGTTAAATGAGCTCACTTTGTTGAATGCTTCTCATTCGTGTGTTCATCATCAACTGAAAACTGATTATAAGATGGCCCCGCCCCTCCGTTCAGAGAAAGATCAAGAAGTACTCCTTCAGGCGCTAAAGTCGGGGCTCATTGATATGGTTGCCTCCGATCACGCGCCTCATGGCTGCGTGGATAAGGAAGTAGAGTTTGAGCTCGCCGCAAACGGGATCTTGGGTCTTCAAACAACGGTTCCCCTTATGCTGGGGCTGGTTCAGCGGGGAGGGCTCTCTTTGAATCGAATGGTGGAAGTCTTAGCTGTCGCTCCGGCTCGGCTTTTGGGGCTTCGGGACTTGGGATCGCTTGAGCCTGGAATGGCCGCCGACCTCGTTGTGCTCGACTTAGAGATCGATTGGACCCTCAACCGAGAGGACTTGGCCTCCATCAGTGAGAATAGTCCATTTTTGGGTAGAAAATTTAAAGGCAAAGTCATCAAAACGATGGTAGGAGGAGAGTGGAAATGAAAGGTTTAATTGTACTCCCCGGAGCTCATGGTGATGTAATTCTCGAAGGCGAACTCTTTGGAGCTGTTTCGGCAGATCCTCGGAAGAATGTCGTTTTTGGTGAATTGGTGTTTAATACCTCGATGACTGGATATCAGGAGATCTTAACGGATCCCTCATATGCGGGACAAATGGTGTGTTTCACGGCAGCTCATATTGGAAATACGGGAGCAAATAGTGAAGACCTTGAGAGTTCTCACATTTATGCAGAGAGCCTGATTCTCGCAAGCTACACACCTAAGCCTTCAAATTTTAGATCAGAAGAGACCCTTGAGTCCTTCATGAAGAAAAATCAAAAAATCGGAATTCACGGGGTCGACACTCGTCGATTGACCCTGCTTCTCCGTGATCGCGGCGTCACTCCGGGAATGATTATTCCTGAATCACTTCTGGGCGAAATTGAAACCTTGAAAAAGGAACTTGCAGCCCAAAACTACGATCAGATTGATTGGATTAAGCGAGTCAGCACCAAAGAGGCTTATCAGTTTAAATCAACGGCTCCTGCGGGCCAGCCTCATTTTAAGGTCGTGGCTTACGATTTTGGAATCAAGGGACAGCTTTTAAGGGATCTAGCCGCAAGAGGGTGTGACCTCACAGTGGTTCCGTGTGATTTCCCGGCTGAAAAAGTTCTCGAGATGAAACCCCAGGGTGTGTTTCTTTCCAATGGCCCGGGCGATCCGAAGCTTGCGACTTATGCCGTTCAGAACGTGAAAGCGCTTCTCGGCAAGACTCCAATTTTCGGAGTCTGTATGGGTCACCAAGTACTATCGCTTGCGATGGGCGGGGAAACTTACAAGCTGAAGTTTGGTCATCGGGGTGGGAACCAACCGGTGAAGAACCTCGAAAGCACCTCGGTTGAAATCAGCTCTCATAATCATGGCTATGCCGTAAACCCAGAGACCCTTCCTGCTTCCGTGAAGCTCACGCACGTGAACTTAAACGATAATTGTTGCGAAGGAATCTCTGTGCCGAGCCAAAAGGCATTCTCGGTACAATACCACCCAGAGAGCTCCCCGGGGCCACACGACTCCGGTTACCTGTTTGATCAGTTCATCAAAATGATGCAATAAGGCCCTAGAACTTAGAGTTAAATCCATAGATGTGTTTCACATCGATATGGGCAAAACGCTGATGTTTGAGTTTCATTTGCGCCAACTGCAAAATGAGTTTGAGGTGGCGCGCGCGATCTTGGAATCGGATCTTCTTAATTTCACCCATAATAAAGGAGCGCATTTCCACGGGGTGAAAACAAAAACCTTGGGTGAAGTGCCATTTCCCATCATGGGGGAAGATGCGGCCCTCAAAAATATCGCCTCTCGAAAACGCAAACTTAAGCTTTGGATCCACGACTAAGTATTTCTTCCGAGAGAAGAGGTCTTGAACGATGAGGTTTCGTCCAAAAAAAGTAAACCGACTCAGTAGAAACAGGGAGTGGATGGAGTTTGAAAGGTCTTCAAAAACTAGTTTCTCTTCAGGATTGAACTCGGACTGATGTTGGCGGACATAATAACGGATCGGGGGCAGGTCAACTCCCGGAAGGTCCCGGTCAAAGAGATACCAGTCCATAAAGAGGTTCATGCGTTGCTCAAACTCGGCATCATCATCATGGACGACGCCTGCGCGCTCAAAGAATTCTTCTTTGGCTCTGAAAACTTCGGGATAGTACTCTCCGGTCGTGAATTCCCGAATAACCGGTTCTAGCTTGATTTGCATTAGTTCTGTCATGATCCCCTCTATCTTTACTGAATTTTTACGGGGGCGCAATAGAGGATTTGGAGGGGATTTTGGGTGCGGAGTGTTCAAAAGCAGACCAGGTGCCTAAATTTTTTACATGGTCGCTATTTAATTATACACAGGATCTATTTAAAAGCGTTTTAGGCGGGTTTTCCGCTGGCACGCTTACTGCTTTAAGAGGGTACAGGAGATTATCCGTATGAAAGTTTTTAAAGTACTCGCTTTGTTATCTGTTGTTGCTGGTTTGTCTGCTTGTGGATCAAGCTCTGCTCCGATCGTAGGAATGAATCCATATACGGGCGTCAATCCATATGGAACGCAGACCGGTGCTGGAACTATTGCGGTCCCAGGCGGAACAAAGAGTATCACTCCCATTGTTTATGGAACGATTCAAGTTTCAGGCACTCAAAATTTGCCTCAAACCATTCAGGTTCAGGCGGGTGATCAGATTATCGTGAATGCGAATGGTGCACAGGTAACTGGAAACAAGATCTCATCAATCTTAGGTGGAGTGATTCCAACAAATTCTCAAGAGTCAGGCTATATGAGTGCTCTTCAAGTAGCGGTAAACGGACAAATCCTCGGAACCGGTACTTCAGCTCAGTATACGGTAGCTCAAAGCGGAACGGTTTCCCTCGCGTTTGACTGGCAACCACTCATTTCTATGGGTACTTCAAATGTGAATTTTGCAGTAAGTTTTAACTCGGCTCAATCGGTCTACACTGGTGGCGGATTACTCTACGGCGGAGTTTACCTTGGACGCTGCACGAGCACTGCAGGTCAGGCAATGAATTGCCCTGCGGGATATTAATTTCCCGATCAAATTTTGGATACAGCAAGGCCTCGCCGAAACTTTCGGCGGGGCTTTTTCCATTTCTAGATCTAAAGCTTTGGTTTGGTTTCTAGAAAATGAGCATCCTGGTTGGCAAGAGTGTGGAGTTTAATCAGGCTTGGATAGTGCTCTGATAAGCGGAGATCTGGAATTCTAATCTCTAGATAATCGAGAGCCACCGCAAGATCCCACCCGGCTTGGGTGAGCTTGCCGTCACGAAGCCAAAAAACCTCAGGGGTTCGCTCCATCTCACGAAGCGTGTTCACTACCGTTAAATAGTGATCCTTTGCCCACAGGGGAGAAGGAACTTCGTGCATGGAAGTTTCTTGAAAGAAGGCGACGGTGCTCTGGATCAGTCCTGCCGCGAGGGCAGCAGTTTGCCGAACCATAAGTTTTTCTCGGGTACCGCTTGGCCAAATCCCGCCGGTGACATCATGGAGATATTCCAGGATCATTGCTGAATCAAACAAAGAGAGCCCATCGGGCGTCAGAAGGGTCGGAACCATTCCCAGGGGGTTGGCTGCCAAAAGATCCGGATTTTCTTCAAAGACGTTGACCACTTTTTCTTCAAACGGAAGATCTAGGCGCTTCAGGGCAAGTCGGATGCGGCGTGCAAAGGGAGACCTTTGGCTTAAAAAGAGCTGATAAGAGTTTAGGTTCGTCATGGGATCATGGTAGCATTTCAGGAATCATGCTCAATCCGAAACGCATCCTCGTTACGAAATTCCGCGCCATGGGCGACACCATTCTTTTGACTGCAGCACTCAAAGAGCTGCACCGTCAGTTTCCGCAGGCTCAAATTCACGCCGCAGTCACAGAACCTTGGGTTTGGTTATTGGAAGGTTTTCCGGGCGTGACCAAATTATGGCCAGTGACTTGGCACAATGATAGAACTGCTCGCACTAAAGCCGCAACGCGCCTCGCATTTCAATTAAGAAAAGAATCCTATGATGTTGTGTGTGGTTTCCACTCTTCACCAGCAGCGGCAATGGTAGCTCTTTCTACTGGAGCCAAAACTCGTGCGATTCACTTTCATAGCTTCAAAGCCAAGAACATGTACTCTACCGTACAAATTCCTGGAAAAGGAACCATGAAACCAGTGGTGGAGCGCGATCTTGACACCATCCGTGGACTCGGAATTGAAGTTCCTGAGGGCGTGATGCCTGAAATTTTCCTGAAAGATGAAGAGCGATCTTTGGCTCGAGAAGAAATGAAGGCCTGGGGGCTGGGGCGTCCGGTATTGGGTCTTGCGCTTGGAGCCTCTCGTTCCACAAAAATTTGGCCCCTCCACCGTTTCGCGGAAGTGGCCCAAAAGTGGGTCAATGAAATGAAAGGTTCCGTATTAGTCATTAGCGGGCCGGGTGAAGAAAAGCTCAACGAAGAGTTTTTCCGCTCCATTCCGAATCACCCAGAGCTTCGCAGTGCCATTCAAGTCATGCCCTCTTGTAATGTTCGTGTGCTCGCGGCGCGGATTTCGCAGCTGAATGTCTTGGTCGGAAATGATTCGGGGCCTCGCCACTTGGCTACGGCACTCCATGTGCCCACGGTCACGGTTTTTGGACCTGAGCATCCACTGGAGTGGCATCCTTATCCTGAAGATAAGCACCCGCGTCTCTTCATGGAGCCCCTCCCGTGTCGCAGTAATCAAGAGCCCGGCTCTCCTCCATGGTGTGGCATTCAAGAGTGTATTGTAGAAGCACATCAGTGCATGACGAAGATCTCGTCCGATCAAGTTTTTGAACAAGTGTCTCGAGTTTATCAGGAATATGGAAAAAATCTCGGGATTTAGTTTAGTTCGTAATGGAGTGAGATTCGACTATCCTTTTCTGGAGTCGCTTCGTTCTTTGCTTCCTCTGGTCGATGAGCTCGTACTCAATGTCGGAGAGAGTGATGATGAGACCTTGCAGGTTTGTGAACGTTTTGCACTGGAGGAGGGGCAGGGAAAAGTAAAAATTTTCACCAGTGTTTGGCCGCTCAATGATCCTGAAAAGAAAAAATCGGGGCTCATTTTATCAGAGCAAACGAATCTTGCGCTGGATCGCTGTACCTATGATTGGTGTGTTTACTTACAGGCAGATGAAGTCCTACACGAAGATGATCGGGTGGGGATTCGAGAATCAATTGAAAAAGCATCAAAAATGGACACAATTGAGGCGCTCGTATTTCAATACCGACACTTTTATGGGTCCTTCAATGTGATTCAAGAGACTCGATCGGCCTACCGTCGTGAAATGCGGGTCATTCGAAAATCCTCAGGAGCGCGTAGCGTTGGAGATGCACAAAGCTTTCGAAAGCCCGATGGCTCCAAACTCAGTGCGCTTTTAGTTTCAGCTCGAATATTTCACTACGGATGGGTTAGGACTCCTGAGGCAATGAAAGAGAAGACGGTCTTTATGGATCAGCTCTATCATGGTGATCAAAAAGAGGGCGCAAGTACGCCTCACTCAGGGACCAATTATCTCTATAAACGTTTCTGGGGACTTCGTGAATATGAAGGCACTCATCCCCAAGTGA
>CAIOKW010000082.1 GCA_903858975.1 Oligoflexia bacterium
AAAGGTTGGTCCTTTCTCATTGGGATTTGGATTTTTTCTAAAGCCAGGAGACCGCCACCACCTCCCGGTTTCGTCTTGAGCATCTTTGACGGGAGCGCAGTAGTCGCTTTCACCCGAAAGACAGAGCATCCCCATGTATTCCACTGAATCCCAAAATGGACAGCCACTCATCGTAAGCGAACCGTCGTTACATTTTGGCGCCCACGTTCTAAGTAAAGCTCGACGCTCCTTCAAGGCCTCGATTGTCGTTGCTCGCAGGGGCATCAGGACCGTAGGAATCTCAGAGGCATGGCCGCTAGGAATTTCAATACTTAAAGATACTAACAAAAAAATGAATAGAGTTCTCATTCTCTCACACTGACAGACTCAGAGAAGAGAATCCTTGATCTTCATCAAGTGAGGTCACGTATTTTTTAGGGTAGAAGCTTACTTAAACCTGAATAGTAGCCGGTGAATTCAAAATTGCCATAAGGAAACCAAGCGGAGTCGGGTCGTGAGGACTTCCGAAGATATCTGCCGCCGATGATCCTACCCTCTTGATCGAGATCAAGGGCGTAATCAACGAACATTTTTGAAATCTTTTGTTTTGGAGTGCCAAGCACTGGGTCCACCTCTGGCGCTGAAAGTTCGTCAATGTAACTGACTACCCCCTTCACTCGAACACCACGGGTTCCTGAATCAGGATTCACGGATCCTACTAATTCAAGATCATAAGCATAAACCGGCTGATTCCAAATCTCATTCGTTGGAGAACGATCCATAATAAACGCATGATTTTGAATCGCAATTTGATTGGTCAAGATAATATGAAAAGCGCCAGCATTTAAGCCGGAACAAATGGGCCCCTTACAGTTATCTCCGGCTTGCAGGTATGTAGGATCAAAATGATAAGCCATCGCATAGTCCAAGACCGCTTTAATATCAGAGGAACCAAAGGGAATCACAATTCCATCTGGGTTCAGCTGATCCTGAGGCTTTGGTTCTTCGAATTGAATAGATGCCATCGACCAGCCATCACAGATACCAGCCCATTCTAAAGCAGAAGGAGAAACATTCTGATTCGCACGAACTTCCCAAAAAAGAGGGTAATCATATCGTCCCATGAGAAGGTCATATTTTTCCGCGGGAGAGAGATGATAAAGATCAGCGTGAGACATTCGCTTCACTTCTTCTTGGGATGGCGGAATAAACCCAAAACTGATGGGAGTTCTCTGGTTCCAGCGATCATCAATACTCCCCTTTTGATCGGGCCAATAAGTATCGGACCAGGGAATAGTCTTTAAACTTCCTTTAAGCGGGAGCTGATCGAGCCGATAAAGGTAAGCAGAGCTCAACTGAGATGGATCTTCGCTCATTTGCCAAGTCTCAGCGCTCGAAAGCGGCGATAAAAATACTAAAAAAGCCAAATATTTCAAGGAGAACCATTTACTGCGATAGGGCCCAAAAAGTCAATTGATCTTGAGAGATAGCCGCTAAAAACTCTGGCCAGTATGCTGTCCGAGCACGGGTGACACAGTTTGAGGTTTTAATTTAGATAAGTTCCTGTGAACCGTTCAGAACCTCTTGAGTCCAATGTTTTCTTCTCTTATCTTGAGTAAATTGTCTAGCCTCCTTTCTTCTTTGCGAGA
>CAIOKW010000083.1 GCA_903858975.1 Oligoflexia bacterium
ATCAAAGTCAGTTAAACGAAGTTTCATGCGAAGCTAACAGGTCCCTGAGCATTAAACAAAGATAATTTGAACGAAATTTAATCAATTCAATAACGCATTCGGTCTTAATGGCTTGGGAGTGAAACGGATCATTTTCTCGTGCGCTGGAGATATGGATTTAAATCCTCATGCGGGAGTGCTAATTTCGCAGAAATAATCTGAAATTGTGAGGAGAACGAAATATGAAAGTGACTAAGATTGCCTTAATTACGGGCGGGAGCCGCGGGCTCGGAAAAGACATGGCTCTCTCGGTAGCTAAAAAAGGAGTTGATGTTGTTCTTACTTACAAAGGCAATGAGGCCATGGCGCTTGAGACCGTTAAAGAAATTGAAATGCTCGGCAGAAAAGCAGTGGCGCTTCGCCTCGATCTTAGTGATTTCCAATCGCTCGATGGATTTATGAGTGTATTTACTCAGTCTCTTCAATCCAATTGGGCCACGACTCATTTTGATTTTTTGGTGAACAATGCAGGAATGGGCGCTACCGTACCGATTGAAAAGGTGACCGAATCCATTTTTGATGAGTTTTTAAATGTTCACTTTAAGAGCGTCTATTTTCTTACCCAAAAGTGCCTCCCTTTAATGAATTCTGGTGGGCGGGTGATTAACATCTCAACGGGAACTACTCGTTTCTCAAACCCAGGATATTCCGTATACGCATCCATGAAAGGGGCAATGGAAGTGTTCACCCGCTATATTGCAAAAGAATATGGTCCGAAGGGCATTGGTGCAAACGTCGTTGCCCCAGGACCTGTTGAAACGGACTTTAATGGCGCGGCAATTCGAAACAATCCCCAGTTTAAGGGGATGCTGGGTTCAATGACTGCCTTAGGACGCGTCGGTAACGCTGACGATATTGGGGGCGTCGTTGCCTTCCTTTGTACCGAGGACGCAAAATGGGTCAATGGTCAAAGAATTGAAGTCAGTGGCGGCATTAACGTCTAAACGGGGTCTATTTGATCTTGATGCTCTCAATTTTGATCGCTTTTTTGGGCTGATCCATTTCATTGCGTTCAGCCTGAGCAATCTTAAGCGCAACATCCATTCCTGAAGTCACTTCGCCAAAGATCGTGTGGTGGCCATTTAAGTGAGGAGTGGGCGCTACGGTGATAAAGAATTGGGAGCCATTGGTGTTAGGTCCAGCATTTGCCATGGCGAGGATTCCTGGTTTCGAGAAGCTATCGAGTGGGCCCACTTCGTCTTTAAATTGATAGCCAGGTCCACCGATTCCTTGGCCGAGTGGATCTCCACCTTGAATCATGAAGCCTGGAATGACTCGGTGAAAAATGGTCCCGGCATAAAGGGATTTACCCTTCATTTTCTTTCCAGAGTTCGGATCAGTCCACTCCTTCGACCCCGTTGCAAGCCCAATGAAGTTCTCAACGGTGAGGGGGGCTTTGTCTTTAAACAACTTAACGGTGATGGTCCCGAGGGTAGTCTTAATGATGGCCGTAGGGTTCTTGTCTCCCACTGCCTTTTCACTTGCGTGAGCGTTAAAAGATGTCGTGAATAAGAGCGCAGTAATCATGAGTAGTTTCATGAATAAAAGCTTAAAATAAGTAATCCGGATAATCAAATCAATTGGAAATGGGATTACTGAGAGCGTCTGTTAAGAAGCTGATTCGTTCAAAGGTGGATCGAAGTTCGAGCACATTTTGAAGAACCTCAGCATCGAAAATAACTAGAGAATAAATGGAGAAGCTATATTGAGCTGCACTTTGTGACTTCCACTCATCACTTTCTAGGTAGGATCGAAGTTTCTCGACGTTTGGGACCGGTAGCCTGAGCAGCGTACGGTCTAATTCTTCGCGAAGTTGCTCTACGGGCTCTTCCATGGCCTCGTCATCGGGATAAGGTCGGCAACGGACGATCTTATAGGGGACCTCTTGGATCTCCTCGATCATTTCATATCGGGAATCCATTTCAATTTGAATGATCATGCGCCCATCAGGCAGAGTCTCTAGGACTTCAGCAAAACCTGCCGAAAAAACAGGGTAAGCTTCATAGCTTTCTTGGTTACGGTTCAGGCGTTCTTCGTCTGAAAGGTCGGAATGTCCTGGAGAGATCTCACGTTTGGTATGGGCAACCCCAATTCGACGCTTTTGTTCGATGGAATCGTTGATCATCTTGCGGTATCGCGGCTCAAAGACGTGCAGCGGGACGACCGTAAACGGGAGGGATACGCTTCCGGGAATCGGAAAAAGTGAAATTTCGACTTCATTCATTGGCTGACGGTCCTTTTGAGGACATTTTATCTAGGCCCTCTACTAATGAGGATGCTTTTCCTTCTTCTTTGATCTCCAAAGTGGGTATCAAAAGTCGGTCGATGGTCTTTTTATGAGCTTCACCCTCATCCGTAATATTGCCAAGGTGATAGATGATCCCTGAGGCCCAGGTATTGGCCTCTTTAAAGTGCTTAATGACATCATCCAGCGTCATGGCTTGCATGAATTTCAGTTTAAAACGCTTTTTGATCCCCATTTTCCTCATGAGGCCGTTCTCTTCAATCGCTTCTGTGGCATTGAGACCGGGGCCTCGTAAAATCATGAACCCCGTTTGCCTGGGAATCCGACTCTTCTCATAGGTGATGACGTCCCGAGAACTGAGATTATAATCTCTTCTTTTATTGACCTTTTTTTTAGCCATAAGTGGTGTCCATGTTCGCATGATTACGGGAGGTAAAAAAGAATGATCTTTCCAGGCTAACAGAATTCTGACAGTGACATAACTTGAAAACTTGGAGTGATCGCTGTAATGTCCGCTGCATGAAAAAACTCGTATTATGCCTTTTAGGACTCATTTCGGTGAACGCTTTTGCAGCAAAACCAGAAACCACATTGCTTTGCCTGGCAAGTGGTTCCGTAGATTCAATTAAAAAGGTTGAAGTCGTGAATACCGACCTCACCGGTCAGATCAATGCATCCGTATCGATGCAAAACGGAAACCGTATTTCGGTATCTCAATTCAATAGCAACGGATCATTGGATGATTCGAAAATCATGCTGTCAGAAGTGGATACAGGCCCTTTCGGGATCAACTCGATCTACCTTGAGAAGACTTCTGCTGGATTTTCGATTGTGAAATACAATCTTTGCAGCTTTTACTACCAAGAAGAAACCTGCTCTCCCAATGCGACCCCTGAGGAGACGGCTCGGGATTCGAAGGTCGTTTGTAAAAAGATCTAAGATTTTATATAAAATGATACGTTTAACGGTCAGAGGGTGAATCCTCTGGCCGTTTTTGTTATAGAATGGACCTCTATGCAAGATGAGAGCTTTGAAAACATTAATCGAGATAGAACCCTAAGAGCGATCATTGAAAATGTGCATTGGTCGAGTGCTGAGGACCCGACGGGGTTTGTGAATTATTCCCTCTATATCATTGATTTTGTCTCGGGAGTGATTGCCCGGGAGCATATGCAGGACACATTGGATGGAAGTATTCTCATGGCGGATCGAGATTATGGTTTTGATGCTCATCACTGGAAAAAGAGGTCAGAAAGGGTCATTTGGCCTGATCGCCCCCCCCTTTTGACTCGTTTTGAGAAGGAGCAGCTCGATCAGAGGATTACCCGACAGTCGATTGAATATCGGCGTGCATTTGAGTCTCGATGAGGGTGAGAGCCCACAAAAGCAAAAAGCCCGGGGAATGAACCCGCGGGCTTTTGTAAATCTGCTTTGAGAAGTAAAAACTACTTCTTAGCTTTTTTAGCAGCAGGTTTTTTAGCCGCTTTTTTCTTTGCTACTGGTTTTTTTGCTACTTTTTTCTTTGCTGCAACTTTTTTCTTTGCCATTTGATTTTCTCCATTTCGGTATTGCTTAATTACAATGCCGTATATTTTTTCACTCTATATTAGTTTTTTCTTGCATGCAAGCACAGACATCACTTTGGTGATGATCATTTATTTTCAGAGTCGGATTTTTTCTTCGGAAGAGTGATGAGCTTCACACTGACACCGACAGTGAAGGAGTTGTACATCAAATCGTGTTCTGCTTTTCCATCCATGAAGTCGTAATCCATTTTTCCGTATGAAAATTTGTGTTCAACGAAGGCCCCAACATTATCTTTCCGATTGGTCAGCTCAAGTCGTTGAGCAACTGAAGCACTGTAGCCCATCAGTTTGATGTTTTTGTTGCTGTTGGAACCGTCTGAGTAGCTTTCAACGTCCCATTCATAGCCACTTTTTCCGATATAAGATGCGTTTTGTTCGCCTAAAAAAACGCCGACTCCGACTTCAGGAGTATATTTCAAAATAGGCTGCCCCTTGGACTTCACGAGGGTGATTTCTCGTCCATAACCGACTTCGGGTTGGAGAAGTTTGTGACTATTTTCCCAACTGACGACTCCGAGAGTGCCGGGTTTCAGGTGATGATTTTCATCAAACTGCGGACGAAGGGGCATGTCCCCATTGATCGCCTGTCCATCTGCAGTTCCTTCCACATGAACATGATTATTGTAGTAGGCATGCCCATTATAGTCCTGGTCACCCTCGGCAAATACGAATTTGGGATGAAATATCTTTAAAAAAATCTCATTTTTGTCCTTCACCAGAGCAAAAGTGAAGGTATTGGTGGGTTCGTCCACAATTTGAGCCATCTCTTGGGCACTTTCATGAAAGAAATTTCGATAATAGCTGTCACTGCGGCGCTCATAGGGCTGAAGATTACTGATATTGAGGTCAAGACGCGATGTTTTGATGTGGGCATTGGTCGAAGAATAGTAGGTTTTAGAGTTACCAAAGTAGAATTTGAACTTCCATCGCTTATTATTTTGATCTTTGACCTCAAAACTCGGGGGTTCAAACTTGTAATTACTGGTTACCTTGCCGAATCGATCCACCTTGCTACAGAGGTTGAGGGCATCTTGATTGACTTTGAACTCTTGAAGTTGGGTCAGGGCACCATTTAAGTTCTGAATGGATGAACTTTTACCTGGGGTTTCTTGGATGCTGCACTCTTGATTGATAGGTTTTGGGGTGGGTGATGGTTTTAAATCACGAAGTTGGCTACACATTAAATCAAAAGGGATCGAGACCTCAGTTACTTCATCTTTTGGGTCGGGCCCCGAGGTTTGGGCAGAGGAAGGACTTTCCACCATGAGGCCCATGAAGATTCCAAGAGCCGTTAAAATGAGGGGTCCTTTTGTCATACTCCCTCATTTTAGCATGAAGTTATTTAAATTGAATGTGTCGATTGGGACACTAGAGACCACTATTGAGGAAGATGAACGAATTGCATGCAGGTGAAGTTATTGCCGCCGCACTGATCGGCCGAGAAGATCACTTCGCCATTCGTGAAGTTCATGGATCCCAAGTCAATATTGTCTGAGCCCCCAACACTCGAATTGACCAGTAAACCGAATGCTCCAGATTTGAAACGGAATAAGGCATCATCGAGGGCTCCAGCAGAGGCCACTGACTGAAAATAGACTGAGGTACCGCTGACTATCAGAAGATCTCGAGAAAAGTCATCGCCCCCGCTATAGAGCTCAGCTACGGGTTGAGTGATGAGCGCATCCCCTGGGTTGTAGCGATAGAGCTTTTTATGCCCATTGCTATCCAAGCCCCCAAAATAGATCGAGGTTCCGATGTTTTTCACACTGAAAACAATATTTCCGGATGCTCTTGGAGCACTGAGAGCATCCGCTACTGAAACTAATGGGTTTCCGGGAGCATATCGGTAGAGCTGACGCCCTTTAACGGAGTCCGCAGCAAAATAGAGGGTTTGTCCCACCACAACCACATCTGAAATATTGTCCCCCGTTCCGGGGTTGATGTCTGTGAGGCGCTTGTCGGTGGTGACGACGGGATCACCGGGGGAATACTTGAAGAGTTTGTCATAGTTTCCACACCACGCAGCAAAATAGAGGGTGTTACCCACCACCGTCATGTTCGTAATATTGTCATTACCGGCTACGTTCGTATTTGAAATTCGATCGCCTGCCTGAACAACCGGGTCACCTGCGGAATACTTATAGAGTTTTTGAGAGTTTCCAGAAGAGTCAGAATAGGCAGCAAAATAAACCGCTCCGCCCATCGCCGTGAGGCTCGAAACGCCCTCATCACCGTTTGGATAGATATTAGTAATGGGAGTAGTGGCGGGCGCCTCTCCAGTTGAATATTTATAAAGCTTTCGCTGGCCTTGCGAGTTCTGGGACACAAAATAAAGGGTCCCATTAATAGCCAGGTGCTCGCCGATGCCATCGTCCGAACCGGGATCAGTATCCGAAATCTGCAGGAATGATCCCGACAGGGTGGAGTACTGAAATAACTTCATTTGGCCAGCCGGGTTGCGGGCCGAGAAATAGAGATAGGCACCATCATTGAAAATATTGGTCACCTGATCATCCCCTGTACCGCTCGTGTTTGAAATCGCGTTTGAAACGGTAGCGGATGGCCCGCCTATGTCATATTTGAACAGCCGGCAGTGGCCGGAAGGTTCATAGGCTGAAAAATAAATGGAATTTCCAATCGCCACCAAAGGGGGTGAAATTCCATCCTTCGTCGAGGGATTGATATTGGAGATCTGAACCGGGTTATTGGGAGCACTATAGCGAAATAATTTTCCACCGATCGCAGTTTCACCCACAAAATAAACGGATGTCCCTAACGTGAGAAAACCCTTTGGATTAAAAGGGGCAGGCCCCTTATTGGTTTGAATCAATGGATTCTTTACTGTTGGATCACCGCTGGTGTACTTGTACAAATGCCACAGAGAATCTGCACCGGCGCCCGCGAAATAAAGAGTCGTGCCAAGAGCCGTAAAGCTGCTTGGGTCAATGGCGTCGGCAGTCCCAGAAGCCAAATCAGAAATGGGCGAGGAAACTTGAACATCTGCCTGCCCAAACCGGAAGAGTTTTGAGTTCGCTCCTCCCATATTCCCAATAAAGTAAATAGCATCTTGGGTTGCATAGAGCCCTGATACCGCTTCATCTGAACCTGCACCGAAATTTGAAATGGGGTTCGTGACGATGGGATCACCTGATGCGTATCTGTATAAATGACTGAAGCCTTTCGTATCGTAAGCGGTGAAATAAATTTTTGAGCCCAAGACCGTCAAATTACCTACGCCATCATTAACCCCTGCACTCGTATTACTGAGCGGCGTCTGCACGACAGGATCTCCAGGGTTGTATTTAAATAGAGAGAAATAAGCCTGAGGAGTTAAAGCCGTAAAATAAAGAGTGGAGCCGATGGCAACAAAACCATAAGCCTGATCATCTCCTCCATCATTGGTGTTTGAAATCGCGTTGCTCGCGGTCACAGTCGCTCCGCCGTCGGTGTATTTGAAGACCTTAGAGTAGCTATTCCCAATTTGAGCGACAAAATAAATTGTATTTCCAATGGTGAACAGACGGTCTACCTGGTCTGAACCACTGGGGTTCGTTGCGGTAAGGGGGGTAGTCACTACCGGGGAACCCGCTTTGTGCGAATAAAGATGGCTTTGGTAGTTAGAATCCAAGGCTGTAAAATAAAAAACTCCATTTGAGTCGACGGCACTTCCATAAGGACTATCGCTGCCACCGTGGTTGGTGTCCGATATTGCAGAGACCGTCACCGCATCACCCGCTGTATGCCGAAAATACTTCACAAATCCGGATGCGTCAGCCGCCGTGAAATAGAGAGCGCCACCCGCCGCATGGAATTCACCATAGCCAGCATCTTGTCCAGGCATCGGATCTGCCGCCAAGCTGATTTGAGGAGAAGCACCGGAGGGGAGGGAGAAGAGCTTGGGATAAATCCCATCATTCGCGACAATATAGAGCAGTGTCCCTGCAGAAACCACATTTCGGATATCGTCTGAGCCTGATGGATTTAAGTTAGAAATGGCATTCGCGGCCAGAACCATCGCATCCCCTGGGACATGTCGATAGAGCTTGAAGAATCCTTTTGTGTTTCGGGCGCTGAAGTAAAGGGCTCCATTGAAGACTGCAAACGTTTGAGGTGAATCATCCCCGAGTGAGTTCACATTTGAGGCCTGAGAAACGGATCCATTACGAACGATGAAAAGCTTTCCGCCTTTCCCGGTATTTGCTGTGAAATAATAAGCGCTGCCGACCGTTGCCACAGAGGCCACCTGATCGGAAGCAAGCCCTGCAATGGATGCGCTAGAGGGGGGCGTTGTTGAAGGTGGATTGGTAGAGCTCCCAGATGAGCTCGATTTTGAGCATGCGGGTAAAGAAAGTAATACCATCCCAACGAGTTGTATGGGGACCCAGTACCTTTGAAATATTAAATTTCGAAGTAAACTCATTTGACTGACCTATAAGTATTAAAGTTTCTAAACCCTAATTATAGAATAACACCAGGCCGAGAGGGTCACAATGTGTCCGCAGTGACAGCCTTTTCAAACGAAAAGCACTGGGTTTTGTGGCTTGTAATCATTTATGTTAGCTTTGAATAATGATTCTTCACGCCCATGTCTATTACCCTCTCGAGCAAAAACACCTGGCGCTCACTCTTCATGAGGAAGTGGCCCAAAAATTTGGGGGACAACTCATTAAGCTCTCAGTGCTCAATGATGGTCCACTGGGGCCACACCCTCTCCCCACTTTTGAACTTCATTTTGATTCGGGGCTGAGGGACCAGATATTGGAATTCCTAAAAGTAAATCGACGGGGCCTGACGGTCCTCATCCATGAAGACACGAATGATGATCATCGGGATCATCGAGATCAAATTGAATGGTTGGGAGAGCCGGTTGAGCTCGACTTTGGGTTTTTCGACCGAATCCTTTTGAATCCGGATTTGCGAATCAACAAATAAATTGCCGATCAGTTCGGAAAAAGCACCTTCAAGGCCTCTTCAGGAGAGAGAAGGCCCCCGGCGACGGATCTCAAGATCACGAGTCGTGCTTCATCTTCATTTTGGGGCGCTGCTTGAGAGACCGATTGAGGGGCCTGGGATGGAACTTCGATTCCGTTCGCCATGTACATCACGCGGGCCATTTTTTCCCGAAATCCGGGCGGAAGCGTCTTTTCAAATTCTTGCATCTCGGCGCTGACATTAAAACCTGCCATAGAATTGTGCATGAGGGATTGCATCTTCATGATTTGATCAGGAGTAAGTGTTCTCATGAGGTCTGAAATTTCGGCAATGGCTTGGGGACTGAGTTTTGATGGATCAAACATAGCGGCATGATCTCCTAAATCAGCAAAAATAGGAACCCAGAAAAAGCTTGCCCTCGACAGTTGAGGTGATCTTTGTCATATTTTCGAAATGAAAACATTTACCTTCGCTCTTTTCGGAATTTCTTTACTCACCTTGACTAACAGTTTCGCTGGCACCTTCACTGAGAAGTCTGTCGATTACCAAAGTGGTGGAAAAACTTATCAAGGGTTTTTGGTGGTCCCTACAGGAGTGACTCCCGCAAAAAAAGTTCCAGGCGTTTTAGTCATTCATAACTGGATGGGACTCTCTGATGAAACGAAGAGCAAAGCACGAGAGCTCGGGAAACTCGGCTACGTAGCATTCGCAGCAGATATCTATGGAAAGGGAGTACGCCCCCAATCCATTGAGGAGGCAGCAAAGCTTGCCACTCAGTATAAAACTGACCGTAAAGATTACCGCGAACACCTCAATTTGGGTTTAAAAGAGCTCGAAAAAGTTCCGGGAGTAGATTCGCATAAATTAGCAGCGGCAGGATATTGCTTCGGCGGAACGGGTGTGATTGAGCTTGCCCGATCGGGCGCAGACCTAAAAGGAGTAGTAAGCTTCCATGGAGGTTTGGATAGCCCTGAGCCAGCACTCGGACGAAATATTAAGGCAAGAGTGATCGCATTTCATGGTGCCGATGATCCTTATGTTCCTGCAAAAGATGTGGCTGCATTCGAAGAAGAGATGCGCAGCAATAAAATTGACTGGCAACTCGTAAAGTTTGGAAACTCAGTGCACAGCTTTACAGATAAGGCTGCAGGAAACGATAACTCTAAAGGGGCTGCTTATAATGAAAAAGCAGATCTTCGTTCTTGGTCAATGATACGAGTTGATGTTCAAGGACCATATGCTGCTTA
>CAIOKW010000084.1 GCA_903858975.1 Oligoflexia bacterium
CCAAATTCCTGAATCCAAAAATTTCAGTTCCTGATTCAGGACAATTCTCGGATCACTTACCGGTTTTACTTGAAATCGATTGATTTAACAAAACCAGATTACGATCCATCTCACCCCAGACAAAACCGGTCATGGCTTTCATCAGCTCACAAGAAATTTGTTTTAAACCACTCATGGACTCAATCACCTGAGTACTCTTTTTCATTTCCCGACGCTCCGCTGAAGTGAGGGTTGCCTCTTCCTCGGGGCTCAGTTTAACTTCTTGCCCGCGAAGCAGTGAGAAGTAATCAATCTGCCCGATTCCCTCGGGAAGATTCACGGATTCAGATTTCGGATAATCTCCAAAGACTTCCATTAAACGCAATCCGAGAGCCTGCGCTTTCTCATGCGGAACGATCATGAGTTCGTCGGGGGACTTCATTTCACTGATAGCACTCCCTTGAAGACATTCCTGAAGACTTCCCTCATTACTCTCTCGTAGCATTTCGAGAGTCAGACCTTCATAAGCGTAGTGATAATTGGCCATGGCGTGGGTCGCCTGAGCAACAAAATGTGAAAACAAATGACTCCAGGGAATCATTTTCAAATTTGGAATTTGAGTGGAATGAAAGGGCTGATGAAGGTCTTCAAGGTAGTGAAGTTCCCACATCAGAGTCCTGACTCCCCAGAAATAATTTTTCTCTTTAAAATAGTGATCCGAAACCGCTCGCATTTTTATAATTCGCTCGAGTGATTCCCCGACGGAGTGAAAAGGAATCTGGAAAGTCGACAGAGGTGATCCCCATTTAAATCCTGGAAATACCATATGTCGAAATCCCTGTGAGGTGGGACCTTCGGTTCCACCCATCCACGCGCGCGAACCACTTGGGTCTGCAGACGCAGGGAGATTTTGGTCCATTCCTAAATCAGGTTCATCCACAAAGTTTGAGGTGATTAAGGATCGAAGGGTTAATTCGAGGCCATTTTTCTTCCCACATTTTGACGCTGAAAAGGCTGGAACCTTTGCGGTGTTAATTTGGAGCTCGGTTCCGAGACGAGCGAGTTCATTTTGCTCATCATCGATGCACGGAATTTTAATTTTCTGATTCAAATAAGCACGATCAGCGGCTCCGGATCCCGCTAGAATCTTTTCCATGATCAGTTGATGATTGTCCCAGGCTTGGGCGGTTGGGAAAATAAAAAGGGCGCTGAGCAGTAGGATCATATTGATAATCCTAGCTGACCAAGCGCCCTAAGGGAACCCTTGAAATGGTTTACCGATTATGGGAACAAACCACGGAGGAGCATCGCTTGAGAAAGACGCTCTACCGAGGTAATGAGTGCGGCTGTTTTCATCCCGCAGTTATAACGGTCTGCATTTCCAGCCACGCGATTGAACGCGCGCGCCATAATTTCAGCAAGCTTTTCGTTCACTTCTTTTTCATTCCAGAAAAACTGCTGAAGACCCTGTACCCACTCAAAGTAAGACACGATCACACCGCCCGCATTCGCAAGAATATCAGGAATAATGTAAACGCCTTGAGCTTCTAAGTACTGCTGAGCTTCTGAAGTGATCGGACCATTCGCGCCTTCGCTGATGATCTTCGCCTTCACGTTTTTCATGTTGTCTTTAGTGATCACGCCGTCAATTGCCGCAGGAACGAGAATGTCCACATCGAGGCCAATCAACTGCTCGTTATTGATCGCTTCAGCTTTAGGGTAGCCTTTCAAAGTGCGGTTTTTCGCCATGTAAGCATTTACATCAGCGATATCGAGACCGGCTTTATTGTAAATCCCACCGAAATAATCGCTCACTGCAACGACTTTACAGCCGCGCATTTCAAGCTCTTCAGCAGCAACAGTACCCACTTTTCCGTAGCCGTGAACGGCTGCAGTACATTCTTTAAGGTTAAAGTTGCCTTTGTTCTTTTTCTTTAAAAGTTCAATCGCATGCTCAATCACGTAAACCACACCACGACCGGTTGATTCTGGGCGACCGAGAGATCCGCCGATTTCAATTGGCTTTCCAGTGACGACTCCTGGAACTGCATGGCCTTTTGCCATGGAGTAGGTATCCATCATCCAAGCCATATGTTGGCCGTCCGTTCCGACGTCTGGAGCAGGGATATCTTGCTCAGGTCCAATCATAGAGATGATCTCCATGGTGAATCGACGAGTAAGAGCCTGTTGCTCAGCGCGAGAAAGTTGAGATGGATCTACGCGAATCCCACCTTTAGCTCCACCCAGTGGAAGTCCAACGAGAGAACACTTCATGGTCATCAACATCGCCAAGGCAGATACTTCTGAAAGATTCACTTCAGGATGGAAACGAATTCCGCCCTTACCGGGCCCGAGTGTTGTGCTGTGTTGAACGCGGTAACCTTCAAAAGTTTTGACGGAGCCGTCATCCATACGGACGGGAATGCTCACGCACATTGCCTTTTTTGGCATCTTCAGGCGCTCAAGAACGTTTGGACTCAAATCCATTGTTCTTCCGGCCATTTCTAAATCTAATACTGCGTTTTGATAAAGCGGACTGGTGTCGTAAAGACCTGATCTCAAGTTGTGATTCATGACTCACTCCTGTTCTTCGAACCGTGATTTTTGATTTTGGTTGAGCCTAGCAGAAGTGCTACCCTTCTGTCATGAGCAATATGGTTAAGGAAAAGATCATCGTCGGCATCATTTACGGGGGCAGAAGCAGCGAACATGAGGTTTCTCTTCGTTCCGCAGCAAGCGTTTTTAAGCGCCTAGATCGCACAAAGTTCGACCTCCGCACTATATATATAGACAAGGAAGGTACCTTCCATTGGGCAAATGTTCCCGAAAGTTTTACGCAGAGTGCCGAAAGCTCACTTCCCCAAGCCGTCCTGACCCCAGAAGTCGTCCTTTTACCCCGCCCCCACAAAGACTCTCAAGGGCGCTCCAAGGCGGTTTTTGCGTACTTGGACTCTGCTCATGCGGGGCGCATGGAAATGGTTGATGTCGTGATTCCCATGCTCCACGGGAAGAACTGTGAAGACGGAACCCTTCAAGGACTCTTCGAAAGTGCCGAGATCGCCTACACCGGAAGCGGCGTGATTGGATCTGCAATCGGAATGGATAAGGATGTCGCAAAACGCCTCGCAGACTTGGCGGGGATTCCGATCGTTCCTTACCGAACTGCGCGTTCTTGGGATTCTGTTCAAAAGCGAGAGCTTCTTCGAAACGAAGTCCAGAGCGCATTTGGATTTCCCGTATTTGTGAAAGCCGCTCGAGAAGGCTCCTCCGTTGGGGTTTACAAAGTAAAATCCCGCGAGGAGTTTCTACCCAAGCTCGAAGAGGCTTTTCGCTACGACAATAAAGTCCTCATCGAAAAAGCAATCGCCGCTCGTGAGATTGAATTCTCAGTCCTTCAAAATCCAGATCGCTCTCAAAGACCTTATGTCAGTACCCCGGCCGAGATCATTCCCACTCACGAATTCTACACCTACGATGCGAAATACAACGACGAGGCAGGAGCGGTGGTGAAGATTCCAGCGGAAATCACACCGGATCAATACCAAAAGATGACGCAACTCGTAGAGAAAATCTTTGAAACCCTTGAACTCGAAGGTTATGCCCGCGTCGATTTGTTCCTCGATCGTGAAAATGGAGCCTATTATTTGAATGAAGTGAACACCCTACCGGGCTTCACGAGCATCAGTATGTTCCCGAAACTCTTCGAAGTCAGCGGCATCCCTTACACGGATCTCTTGACGAAAATCATCGAGCTTGCCTTACTTCGTAATAAGAGGTGAGGAAAAGTGGCTAAAGATACGTCAAAAAACTATCTGGTAATTGTGGAGTCCCCGACCAAAGCAAAGACGATTCGGAAGTTCCTTCCGAAGAGCTATGTAGTGGAAGCGTCCATGGGGCACATCCGCGACCTTCCTCAATCTGCGGCCGACATCCCTGAGAAATACAAAAAAGAAGAATGGGCCAAAGTGGGCGTAAACGTCGACCACGACTTTGAGCCGCTCTATGTGGTTCCGAAGGGCAAATCAAAAGTCATTTCAGACTTACGAAAAAAACTGGCCGCTGCCGATGGCCTCTACCTCGCAACCGATGAAGACCGCGAGGGAGAATCCATTTCTTGGCACTTACTTGAAGTTTTAAAACCAAAAGTTCCTGTAAAACGAATGGTTTTCCACGAAATCACGAAAGCGGCCATCGAGCATGCGCTTGAAGATACTCGCGAAGTGGACATGCGCCTCGTTCGAGCACAGGAAACCCGCCGGATCCTGGATCGCCTCGTGGGCTATACCGTGTCTCCCCTCATTTGGAAAAAAATTGCGTACGGCCTCTCTGCGGGTCGAGTTCAATCAGCAGGCCTTCGCTTAATCGTTGCGCGTGAGCGTGAGCGGATTCGTTTCCGAAGCGCCACTTATTGGGATTTGGAAGCGGAACTCAATAAATCAGGCCCAAAAGGCGGAAAATTCACTGCTAAAACAATCGCTTTAAATGGTAAACGCATTGCGACCACCAAAGATTTTGACGAAGCGACTGGAAAACTCATTCAGAAAAAAGAGGGAGAAATTTTCCTCCTTGAATCGGGTGAAGCAAAACGATTAGAAGAGGCGCTGAAAACTGCAGCCTACACGGTTCAGTCGGTTGAAGAAAAACAATTTACTCAAAAACCATCCATCCCGTTCATTACATCTAGTCTTCAACAGGAAGCAAACCGAAAACTTGGAATGACCGCGCGAGACGCGATGAAAACAGCTCAGAGCTTGTACGAGCAAGGTTTTATCACCTACATGCGTACCGACTCTCCTAACCTTTCAAGCGAAGCGATTAAGGGTGCACGAAATGCGGTCGAAGATTTGTTCGGAAAAGAATACCTTTCTCCTGAACCCCGTCAGTTCTCTTCAAAAAATAAAGGTGCTCAAGAAGCCCACGAAGCGATTAGACCAGCTGGATCTGAATTTAAACACCCGCGTGAAACAGGCCTTTCAGGCCGAGAACTCGCGCTTTATGAATTGATCTGGATGCGTACTGTAGCCTGCCAAATGGCTGAAGCACGCAAACTTTCAGTCAGTGCTCGTGTCGAAGCAAAAGCTGGAAAAGACACTGTTCTTTTTGCTGCGAGCGGATCCCGAATCCTATTTCCCGGCTTCCTTCGCGCATACGTCGAAGGATCCGATGATCCGGAAGCATCTCTTGAAGATCGCGAAGTCATTTTACCCGAAATGAAAGAAGGCGATAGTGTCAGTGTCGGCTCAATCGAAGCACAGACTCATACCACGAAGCCGCCTGCACGATTTACGGAAGCCTCTTTGGTTCAACAACTCGAGAAGGAAGGGATTGGTCGTCCGTCCACTTACGCGTCCATTATCGATACGATTTTAGATCGCGGCTATGTCCGAAAGCTCGGGAATGCGCTCGTTCCCACCTTTACCGGGGTGGCGGTAATGCAGCTGCTTGAGAATTTCTTTATTAATCTCGTCGATTACAAGTTCACCTCTGAAATGGAGAACTCTTTAGATGAAATTGCCGAAGGCAAACTCGAACATTTGCCTTATTTAAAGCAGTTCTTTTCTGGAAAAACAGGATTAGCTCAACAGGTAAAAGACCAAGAAAAAAAGATCAATCCGAATGAATCCCGCACCGTACAGCTTGATCAACTGAAAGACGTCGAAGTGAAGATTGGTCGCTATGGCGCGTATGTGGTGAAACCAGGTGCGACGACCGCTGAAGAAATTCACGCCACGATTCCAGATGATATTGCTCCCGGCGATCTCACCGAAACTCAAATTGAAGACCTCTTAATTGCATCAGAAAAAGGTCCTCAGAGTATTGGGAAGGATCCAAAATCAGGACTCGATGTCTATTGCTTAAGCGGTCGCTTTGGTCCTTATGTGCAGCTCGGTCAGGTGACGGAAGAACAACCCAAACCCCGCAGGGCTTCACTCTTAAAGGGAATGGATCCGAAGAACGTTCCGCTCGATAAAGCGCTTGAACTCCTTTCACTCCCGCGTGAGCTCGGAATTCATCCAGAGAAGCAAAAACCCGTTCTGACCAACTTGGGGCGATTTGGGCCCTACGTGATGTGTGACGGAGATTTCCGCTCGCTCAAAAAAGACGACAATGTGTTCACCGTTACTTTTGATCGTGCAATGGAACTCCTTCGCGAAGAGAAAAAAGCTCGCCGAGGCGCTCAAGCGCTTAAGGAATTCGGTAAATTTGAAGAAAAACCGATCGAACTCTTCGACGGAAAATACGGCATGTACCTAAAATGGGGAACCGTCAATGCGACCGTTCCTCGAGAGACGGATCCCGATACCCTCACGCTTGAACAAGCCATTGAAATTGTGAAGGCTCGCGCGGAAGTTGCTCCACCCGAGAAAAAAGGACGAGGATCGAAAGCTAAAGCAAAAGCACCGGCAGCAGCAAAAGCACCCAAAAAGGCGGCAAAAAAGAAATAAGCCATGAATAAAGCTGTTAAACGCCATTGGCTCATCACTGCCTTTCAACCTTTCGCTGGACGCCCGAACAACAACTCTCAAGTGGTACTAGAGGAAATCTCAAAGCTTGCGCAAGAGAACTCTCAGAACCCCGAGTGGGAATTTGAACTCCATACTCACACCCTCCCGGTTGAATATGATCACTGCTATTTGGCGCTCATGAGTCATGTGGGTGTCCTCAAAGAAAAAGGGATTCAACTCGAAGGAGTGCTCTCCATCGGTGAGGGCGCAGAAGAATTTAAGCTCGAAACTCAGGCCAATAATCTTGATGATGTTGCTGAGTTTGCCGATAACCGGGGAGTCACCCGAGTGAATCAGAAAATTTTCACTGATCTTTCTGCGGCAGACACGATTGCGCTTCGTTTTCCGTTTGAAGCGTTCTCACGAATTCGGACTTCAA
>CAIOKW010000085.1 GCA_903858975.1 Oligoflexia bacterium
ACATTCGCCTGGAAGGTGATACGGATCTCGGAATTGTTGAGTTTTTCACCTCCTCTATTTTGAGTGCAAAAGGGAAAGCGGATACCGACATTCGGATCTTTGGTCCTTTAAAAAATCTGAAACTCAATGGTGAGATGAACCTATCCGGGGGACAAGTATTGCTCCGTTGGATGCAGTCTCCGCTTGAAGATGTGGATGGTACGATTCGATTGAACCAAGGAACAATTTCTGTTGAGAACTTGGATGCGTATCTTGGAGAAGAAGTTTTCTCCATGAGTGGTAAAGTTCAAACCTTCACGGACCGTTTTCCAGAGTTGGATTTGAAGGCGCAGCTCGACAATAATAAAATCAAAATGATTCCGTTCGATTTCATCCAGCCGAAAGGGCAGATCGCAATTAAAGGAACGCAACCCCCGTATATGATCACGGGGGCCCTGGAGGTCTCTCAGGCGCTCTGGACTCGAAGTTTCAGCCAGAGCGGCACGGGAACGGGAAGTCGAGGAGATCGCTTTCTGCCGAAAGACCAAGATAAGAAAGGCTCCGGGAACCTATTTGCGATTGATCTCAATGTAAATGCGAATCAAGGATTTTTCGTACGAAATGAAATCTTGGACGCTGAGTTCAAAGGCAAAGCGCGCCTGGTCGGCGAGCCGGAGTCACCGCGCCTGCTCGGTGAAGGGCAATTGGTCCAAGGAAAGGTGCTCTTCAAAGATCGTCCTTTTGTGTTTGAGACTGCGCGTATTGTTTTTGATGATCCTTACGCAATTAATCCAAGATTCAATGCATCTGCGATGAGTGAAGTGAATCAATATAAGATCAGGGTTTTGGCTTCTGGGAGAGCAAGTCAGTGGAAACTTGATTTTAGTAGCACCCCCTATTTGCCGGAGAACGAAATTTTCTCAGTTTTATCTTCTGGGAGCTCTTCCAGTGACACCAGTCGATTTAAATCAAGGGACCGAAGTTTAGTGAGCCAGGGGGAGGCCGCCTCTTTGATTTTAAATACAATGGATTTTAGTAAGGATGTTCAACAGAAAACTGGATTCCAATTTGATGTCCAAGAAGCCGTAGATAGCCAAACAGCAAATAGTATTTTCAGACCCCAAAACTTGTCGGATAATATCGCTTCACCGAAATTGGTGTTGAAGAGGAAAGTCGGTAGGAATGTGATGCTCTCTTTTGGGAGTACCGTGGGGCTCGGAACGGAAAACCAAAAAGAGGTGAATGCTGAGTACAAAGTGACCAATGGTGTTTCGATGCTGGGTGTATGGAATAACATCGAAGAAGTGAACACGAGAGAGACCCGTACCTCATTCGGTCTTGATTTGAAATTTAATAGAAGGTTCAAGTGAAATACGCAGTTCTTCTCAGCATTGCTATTTTTTTACAGGGAATTTGTGAGACCGCGAGGGGCTTTCCATTGAACGAAGTCAAGTTTGAAGGGGTTCCTGCTGAATTATTAGAACAGGTTAAAACGATCGCTGCCACTCTTCCGGGAGATGAGTTTGACCAGCCCCGATTGGATCGTAGTCGCGAGAAAGTCACAGAGTTTTTACAATCGAAGGGCTACCCCGAGAATAAGGTATTACCAGAGCTCGTAAAAAAGGGAGATCAGCATTATTTACTGTTCTCGGTGAAGCTCGGAAATCCTCTGAAGATGCGCCAGATTCGCTTTGATTCAAAAGAAGAATCACTAAATCCAGACTTAATTTTGAAACTGAGT
Source organism: Oligoflexia bacterium (assembly GCA_903858975.1). Lineage (GTDB taxonomy): Bacteria > Bdellovibrionota > UBA1018 > UBA1018 > CAIMNF01 > CAIMNF01. Next base: position 1,721 of record CAIOKW010000085.1, read on the forward strand.
CAGGCCGCAGATTTGAAACCAGGAGAAATCTTTGATCGCGAACGGATCAAAGAGATGAAGCGTTCAGTGGAGACGGCTTTGACTGCTTATAATTTCATTGATTCCCGCGTCAGCGAGATTACTTTCGAAATGGCGAAAGAGGGATTAGTCGTTCACTTTCAATTGGAGCTCGGTCAGAAGGTTGTTCTTTCAGTACAGGGTAATCATTACTTTACCCGCGCTGAATTAATGGCATTTGTGGATGCCCAGCGTGCCATGGGGCTCGGGCGCGACTTTATTGGTGTGATCATGAATCGACTTAAAAGTGAATATGTCGACCATGGTTTTAAACAAGTGAAAATCACTCCCTATTCTTTTGAGGCCATGGATAGTGAGCCGAAGAAAGTGGTGTTTGAAATTGAAGAGGGCCTACAAGTTACCATAAAGACCGTGGAGTTTGATGGGAACGAAGTATTCACGGATGAGGAGTTAGTCAGCCTTTTCTTCAAGACGGCCCCCGATCGAATTCAGGCAAGGATCTACAATGCAAAATTGGTTGAGGATGCGGGAAAAAGTCTCATTGAAGAATTAAAGAAGAGGGGCTATTTATCCGCAAAAATGGTTGCGATTAAAACCGAAGACCTCGCAGACCTATCTAAGGTGAAGGTACGCTGCTTTTTGAGTGAGGGAATTCAGACCCACATTCAAGCGATTGATTTTAGGGGCAATGCGATCCTGGATCAAAAGCGTTTGTTTGAGCTCTTGGCGCTCACGGAGGGTGAGTCTTTGAGTCTGCCGAAGTTAGAGGATGGGCTTGAAAGGATTAAGCGCGAATATCGTAATCTTGGGTATCTCGACTTCAAATTTGCGAATGAGGCCAGCAACCAAATCGTCAGCTATTCAGAGAAGAATCAGTATGCCTATCTCACGCTCGAGCTGAGCGAGGGCGCCATGTTTACATTGGGGGGCTATGAAATCTTCGGAAATGAGTTCACCCGGAGGAAGGTGATTGAGCGAGAGCTTGCCATTCGGGTGGGGGAGTCACTCGGCGACGCAAAGGTTCTCGAGACCGAAGAGAGGCTCAGGCGATTAGGGATTTTTAGTCAAGTGAGCCTAGAGGTTCAAGATGGTGACTCTACTGTTACTGCAAAGAAATTAAAGGTCTCAGTTCAAGAGGCAGTACCGGGAAGTAATTCAGTCGGTATTGGTTTTAGGAATGATCTTGGAGTGCGGGTCTTTGGTGGGGTTTCTTATTCTAATCTATGGGGTTTAAACCACACTTGGTCTCTGGATTTGACGGCGAATCGAAGGATCGCTGATTTTCGATTTGTCGAATATACCGCGCAAGTGGGATATTCTTTGCCTTGGTTTTTCTGGGGGCCAACCACCTTTAAACCTAGTTTCTCAGCCGAAAAGCGGCAGTATTTAGAGTTTGATGCAGAAACCATCGGATTTAACGCCTCATTGGAGCGCATGCTCTATAATCCCTTGAAGCTCTCTGGGATGTTCACGTATACCTTGGAACGGGTTCGTCAGTTCAATGCGGTCGATGCGACCCAAAATCAACAAATCACCATTGGTTCAATTACCCCTACATTTCGCGTGGATTTGAGGGATAATTCACTTTCTCCAAAAAGTGGATTCTATGGACTGACGTCCTTTGAGTACGCCAATTCCTTCCTGGGTACGCAAAAAGACCCGATTCCTGTGAGTTATGGACGCTTTCGGGCTCGAGCAGACTATTACTTTGATTTTATCCCCCATGTTGTCTGGTATTGCAGTGTTCGGGGCGGGTGGCTAAAAAACTTTATTAATCCTTATCAAGCGGACGGCAGTCTCGATCCACGGATTACGGTGCCCCTGATTAAGCAGTTTGCACTGGGGGGTGTTAACTCGATTCGTGGGTTTGAAGAGCAGGAGTTAAACGTCCAAGCCAGTGACAAGGATCGACGGGTCCAGGGGTACTCAACCTACGTAAACTATCGTACTCAAATGGATTTTTTCGCTACCCCGAATCTTTCGGTGGGGCCGTTTTTAGACTCTGGAAATCTTCAAGTGGATGCTTTTTCCTTAGGAAACCTCCGATTTGGAACTGGAGTGGGCATGCGTTATTTAACCCCGGTTGGCCCTGTGAATTTCGATTGGGGCTTTAAAATCCAACCTCGTCCGGGTGAGTCAACCAATGTCTTTTATTTTTCACTCGGAGTCATCTAGATTGGAATTGACTGGAAAGGCGCAGTCGGGTATTCCTTTCAGGCTATGTTTCAACAAAAGTCTTATTTAGCTAAAAAAGTGGGCGCGCATTTCTATGAAATCAAAGGCCCGAACGCTCCAAAGTGGTACGTTGTCGATGTGAAAGACCAAGTCGCAGGTCGCATTGCTTCCATGATCGCAAAGGTCATTACTGGTAAGCATAAAACGACTTATACTCCTCACGTAGATACAGGCGATTTCGTCATCGTTCTAAACGCTGACAAAGTGGTTTTGACTCGTAACAAGATGGATACCAAAATTTATCGTGATTACTCTGGTTACATCAGTGGTCTGAAAGAAAAGACTGCTCGTCAGATGCTTGCATCTAAACCAGAAGAAATCATCCGTCGCGCGGTATGGGGCATGACTAACAAGTCAACTCTCGCTCGTCACCAGATGAAGAAATTGAAAGTATATGCGGGTTCAGAACACCCACATCAAGCACAAAACATTCAAGAGCTGCCTTTGGCTGCTAAGCGCCGTTCAGCGCTTACTAAAAAAGTAGTGAAGAAGGCATAAGGAATTTATATGTTGGAAAAAGAAATTCATCAGGTTGGAAAAAGAAAAACTGCGGTTGCCCGCGTTTACCTACGCCCTCGTAAAGGTGAAGTAGGAGCAATCAATGTAAACGGACGTTCTTTGGAAGAATACTTCCCACGTCCAGCACTCCAAAAGATCGCTATGCAATCTTTGGATCTTACTAGCAACAATGGTCAGTACGACATCTATGTGAACGTAGCGGGCGGGGGCATTTCTGCTCAAGCAACAGCAATTCGTCACGGTATTGCTAAAGTATTAAACGCGATGGATCTTACTTTCCGCCCAGTTTTGAAAAAAGCGGGCTTCCTTACACGCGATGCGCGTGAAGTTGAACGTAAGAAATACGGCCTTGCCGGCGCAAGACGTCGTTACCAATTCTCTAAGCGTTAATCGCAAGAGTTTTTGGGTCAAAAATTTGGCGGCTCGGATTCAGTTTGGATCCGGGCCGTTTTTTTTCAATAATTGTTGAATTAGCCTTTGGTTTTCATGTCATAATTTTTTTAAGGATAGAAACTAAAGGAACAACTATATATGAAACAATCCCGTATGATTCTTAGTGTTTTACTTGGATTAAGCTTCAGTGTTTCAGGGTTCGCAGGAACGCTTGCAACCGTGAACGGTAAAGTGATTACCGACGATGACTTTCAGGCTCTCATTGCCAACCTGCCACAATACCAAAAAGACTTAGCGGTAAAGGACGGTAATACCCGTAAGCGAATCGTTCAGGACTTGGTGGATCAGGAGTTGATGGTCCAAGAAGCTTCTGTCGAAAGCATTGAGAACTCAAAAGAGTTCAAAGATAATCTCGCAATGCTTCGCAAACAGGCTTTGGTAAATGCATTAGTGGCAAAACGCCTCGCGCCTAAGGTTAGCGAAAAAGCGGTTAAAGATTATTTCTCAAAAAAGAGAAGTCATTACTCAACGGATCAGGTTCATGCTCAGCATATTTTACTCGCCACAGCGAAAGAAGCTGATGCGGTTTTGGCTGAAGTGAAAAAGCCCGGAGCTGATTTTCAAAAGATTGCAGAAGCAAAGTCGAAAGATCCATCCGCTAAAAACACACGAGGGGATGTCGGGTTTTTCTCGCGGACGATGTTTGATCAAACTTTCACGGATGCGGCCTTCGGTGCAAATGTCGGTGAAATCATTGGTCCGGTAAAAACTTCATTTGGTTATCATGTGATTAAGGTTGTAGATCGAAAAGTAGGGAAAGTTCCTGAGTTCACTGAGATTGAGCAGCAAGTAAGAGCTGACTATCAAAAGGATCTGCTTCGGGACTTCGTTTTTGAGCTACGTAAGAAAGCAAAAATTAAGGAATAAGTTATTTTGAATCGATGGGGTCCGAGGGGTCAGTTTGCGTGAAACCCTCGGACCTTTTTTTTTAAATTTATGAAAACAACTCCAGCGCTCTTCACATTTATTGGTTTCCTGTTTTCGTTCCTGGGTGCCTTAACGGCTCGATTCTACCACTCGATTTATCTTAACCAAGAGTCGCTTGGGTATTTCTGTGTTTTGTTGATTTTACTCGTGTTTGGGGCGTTCTTTTTGGGCCTCACTTGCAAGCATTTGAGTCCGCGGGCGCAATCAGCCCACTCCATTTTTGTGCTCGGTTTCCTCGCGTTTTTTCCGCTTTTTATGATTCTATGTAAAGTGGAATCCACGCTCAGCCAAAATCTGCTGATGTCTGAAACAACGATTAACGCGTTCTCAGAAATCAATGGCCATTGTGGAGTCTATGCGGGAAGGGCGATCTTGAAGGTCTATGATCGGAACTTCAGAAGCAATATCTCAGGGGCGCTTAGGGATTATGAGATCGGTAATCAATGTAGACTCAAGCATTTTTCGCTCTTAGAATCTGAGAATTTGCTTCGTTGTAGCCCACTGGAAAACAAGATTGACTGCAGTGTGCGCTGGATGAATGCTTTTGCTGAAAAGGGATTTTGGAATTATAAGTCACGGCTTTTCTTCTACGAAAAGATGGTGGCTCTAGCTGAGGGTGTAAATCACAAAGAAGAGTCCATGCTTAATTATGCGCTGAAGGATCAAGAACTCGAGATGTCGAGACAAAGCCTTCTGAAGCAGGTGGGGCTTGATGAGGGCGGATCAAATCCGCCTCAATCCTTCTCAGACGCAGAAGAGCTTCAGCACCTGGAGCTCACGCTCCAGGTTTTCAATAAAGTTCAAGAAATGACGAAAGACTTAAAGGGTCGACCTTCTCCGCAGCTACTTCGTTTCCGAGACCTCTACCCAGAGATTCAACAGAAAAAGAATCGACTCGAAGAGCTCAAGAAAAGCGTCAGTTATAATCCCGCGCAGTAATTCCATATTTCTCAAGCTTGCGGAGAAGCGTTTTCTTTGGAATGTTAGCGTGAAGAGCTGTTTGATTGATCTTTCCTCGAAATGCTCTCAGCGCATTAATCAAGAATTGTTTTTCAAACTCTTCTTTGCTCGCTTGGAAGTCGAATTTTTGAATGCTCATTCTAAAGCTCATCGCCTCACCTTCCATAGGAACAGAGCCTTCTTCGAGGGAGACTTTTGCTACTGCGCTTGCTTCATTTTGA
>CAIOKW010000086.1 GCA_903858975.1 Oligoflexia bacterium
ATTAAGTTTTCTTATTTTAATCATTGGAACCCATCCCTGGAACAGTGACCTCCTTTATTTTGAAGCTATTTTTCGAGATTTATTAACGGATCGACATCCTTTGCGTGAATTTCAGTTTTCGGCCTCCACCTTTTTCTTTCCGGATTTTCCACTCTTTTTGTTTTTTAGATCTCTATCAAACCAACTGAACGGGGTGTTACTTGCATATGCAACGCTACAACTCATATGGGTCTTGGCGCTATTCAAAGATTGGTTCAAAGAACGTAACCCAATTGCATTACCCCTTACCGCACTTTTGATTTTCGCCATTTTCGACCAAAGCTGGTTTACAGTTTTTTACCCCGTTCATCATGGTGGGCAATGGATTTTGGGAACGCTTCTACTCTTTAAATGGGGCCCCCTACGCAATCCAAACTCCCCTCGAAAATATTGGGGAACCGCTTTAATGGTCAGCCTGTTTTCTTCCTGCGATATCCTTTACGCTATCAACGGCATTGCACCCTATGGACTCTTGATGCTTTTTGATTCCTTGAAAAAAGATTCGAAAATGAAGCCTTGGAAAGCAATTCTATGGTGTTCGTCAGCATTTCTAATGAATTTCGTTTTCTATTTCTTATTCCGGAAGCTCACAGGATCCTATTTTGGTTGGAATAAACCACTCTTTGGACGCTGGCCACAGGCGCTCTTGTTTTTTAAGGAGTTTTTTAACTTGAGCATTTTCAGTGCGCTCTTCATTTCAGCGATTTCATGGCTCATCTTTAAATTGAAGCGGGATATCGTTGCACGCTTTCTCCTCATTGCAGTTCTCATCTCCGCATTTTCAATTCTCCTAACGGGCGTCTGGGCTGATCATACGAATGTCCGCTACTTCATACCGTTACTTTTCGCAATGACGTACGCTTGCACGGATCTCATTGTGACTTTCAAAGAAAAAAATAAACCCGTTTTTTGGGCTATAACCATGGCCGTTGCACTTGGTGCAGGCTTGCAAGCTCAGGGCTTAATCAAGAATCAGGTGCAATCGATTCTCACAGCTCCCTACACCCCGGCCCATGCCTGCTTGGATCAATTTTCTCGTGAGACCGGCATTAAAGAGGGAATTGGAAACTATTGGCCATCGAAATGGCTGAGTTTTTTATCGCACGAAGGCGTCAAGATTCATCAAGTAAATGAAACGCTTGAGCCGTTCTTTTGGATCAATAATCATGAATGGTACAACAATGCCCATCCGAGCTTTGCCATCGTAAACTACTACACCAATGGACAAATCAGTCCCGAAACCCTGAAGGCATACGGATTTGATCACCCTCTTGAAAAAAGAAATTGCGGCAAATTTGAGATTTGGTCATATCCTCAGGGTACACCCCTGATTCGCCCCACCCCACCCAAGCCTCAATATAAGAACTTTAATGAGTTCAGATAGCCTGTTTAGATCCTAGCCCTGCAACTTCTCAAACTCATTGAGCGCATCTTCAAATACTTGAAAAGCAGATTCGATCGGTTTTGAATCTCTCAGATCCATTCCTGCTTCCATCAAAGTATCTAAGGGATCCTTACTCGACCCTGACTTTAGGAAATTCAAAAACTTTTCACGAGTGCTCGTGTCTCCATCATAGATCTTCCTTGCAAAGAACTGAGCTGCCGCGAATGACGTCGAATATTTATAAACATAAAAATTATAGTAAAAATGAGGGATCCGAGACCACTCATAACGAATCATTCCATGCTGCTTCATATCCGGTCCGTAGTACTTCGCATTCAATGCGGCATAGTGGTCAGACAAGGTCTCTGTCGTGAGGGGTTCGCCTCGTTCCGCCATCGCATGAATGTCTCTTTCAAATTCTGCAAACTGGACCTGTCGAAATAAAGTCCCTCGAAATTGGGTGAAGAGATGGTCAAGCAAGTAGAGTTTCATCTCCTTACTGGTGGCCTGATCATACAAATGAAATTGAAGCAGCATCTCATTCGTAGTAGACGCGACCTCAGCTAGGAATATCGGGTAATTCGCCGTGGTATAGTGCTGATTTCGATTTGAAAAATAAGTGTGCAATGAATGCCCAAGCTCATGCGCAAGAGTAAAAGTGCTCCCGAGGTTATTCTTATGATTTAAAAGAATATACGGATGAGTGAGGTACATTCCGCCTGAATAAGCGCCACTTCTTTTACCTTGGGTATAGAACACATCAATCCAGCGCTCCGAAAAGGATTGGTTGAGCGCGCTTGCGTATTGCTCCCCCAATGGCTTCACCGCTTCCATGACCATTTTGCAGCCTTCATCGTACGGTATATCCACATTTGCGGGCTTTACCATCGGCACAAAAAGGTCATAGAGATTCATCTCATCAAGATTTAATGCCTTTTTCTTTAGCTTTACCCATCGATGCAAAAGAGGCAAGAAACGATGAACCGTTTCAATCAATCCATTATAGACATCCAGTGGGATCGCATCGGAGAACAAGCTCGACTCAATTGCACTCGGAAAGCGACGAGCATTTGAATAGAAAATTTGCTTCTTTACATGAGTATCGAGAGTAGCTGCAAAGGTATTTTGATATTGCGCAAATGCACCTAAGTAGTTTTCAAATGCACTTTTTCGGAGCCCCCGATCGTCGGATTCAAGGTAAGCGCTATAAGTCGCATGATTGAGCTCATGCGCTTTACCTTGAGAATCGATCGCATCGGGTATTTTCATATCCGCATTTTCAAGCAGACTAAAAGTTTTATATGACCCACTCAACGGTTCAGAAGCTAGAGAGAGCAGTTCTTCTACTTCCGCACTTCTTTGATGGGGTTTTGATCGAATCAGTAACTCGATTTTACGTTTAAAGTCTTTCAAGAGTGGATCTTGACTGAGCTGAGCGAGACGCTCTATCGGAGTTTCCAAGAGCTCAGGTTCAAACCATGCAAGTCTTCCACCGACTTGTGCGGCTTCGGATTGAATGCGACTCAATCGACCTAATTTTCCTGCATCTCTAGTGTCTTCATCGGATGAATGATGGGCAAAGGCATAGAGCTTTTCGATCAAGAGATCTAGCTTCACTTGAGACTCAAATGCCTCGCGCAGGGTCTGCGCACTCGATGTGAGTTTTCCTTTGAACTTTTCTACTTGAGCGGTGTGCTCCTGGATTTTTGAAAAATCATTTTCCCATTCCTCGAGTGATGCGTAGATGAGGCTAAGGTTCCAGCGGTATTTTTCTGGGATATCGTTACGATTTTTGTATTGGTCCATGAAGACGCTCCTTGAGCCTCTAGTGTATCAAAGGGTGTCACAGGCCAAAGTGCGTTATTTAAAAAGAATTGAAAAATGTTCGTCAATTTATTGATGAGATCTGGATTGAAGAATACTGCCGAGAGTTTCGATCCCCTCTGCGGTAGCTAAAATAGACAGGATCCCCGTTTTGACGCGTACAGAAGGTGCACTCCGGATGAGTAAACTCAACCCGAACGCCCAGACGCTCGAGTTGAAACTGATTCACCTCCAGTAAATCGAGGTGTCGCGGGGACTGTTCGATTTTGGAGTGAGGAATTTCTGGAAACTTCGACAAGAAATCTGAAATGAGCTCGGCGCTAACTTCATAGCAACACGCATGAATACAAGGCCCAATTAGGGCTGACCAGGATTTTGGGTCTGCAAGATCACTCGGCAAATCAGAAAAGAAGGCTGGGATGATTCCTGCAAAAGTACCCCGCCACCCTGCATGGAGGGCAGCGACCGCTTTTTCACCGGTGTGATACAGCAAAATTGGAACACAATCTGCCGTAATCACCGTCACTGGAACATCAGGATTACGAGTCCAAAGCCCATCCACTTCTCCACACTCTTCATGCGAAGCTTTTACCTCATGAATCTTGACTCCATGGACCTGCTTCCATCGAGGGCGGGAAGCATTCCATTGCTTTTCATCAAACTCACCCCAAGGCTGCTGCCGGTTACCGAAGGAATACTTCATTGCCTAGATCGCATCGTTTTCTTCAGCTCGCAATTCATCTGCAAAGATGCGAATGCTGCTCAGGTGCCCACTCTCCATTTGAATTCTAGGGATCGCTGGAAGCTGCGGAATCACCTTGCTGAGTTTCACTGGAATGGCTGCACCGTCTCCCAAGCACGCGTACCCGTTTGTGAAAGTAAGCCCACTCAAGTCAATCGCTGCAACATCCTCAGCTCGGACGTGGCGATACTTAGGATTGATGCTTCCGCCAGGCATTCCAGGCTCGGCGTTAGGGTCCCATTGAAACATTTTCTTAACCAGGGTTCCTCGGGCAAACATAATACCCGGAACCTGTGCATCCAGTTGGTAGCCATCATTATGCTGCAATCCCAATCCATGGCCAAACTCATGGGCCGCCGTTGTAGAATGACCTAAATCATCGCTCGTATAAAAGGTACCCCCTCGGCCATACAGGCCATAGAAGGAGCGGTCACCAGGCTGAGTCAGTTTGTCGATTTTCACTAAATTATCAGCGCACGAATTGGTTCGAACATATCGATTCAAAGCTGCGTTTACACTATATCCAATCACAAATTTAACCTTGTAATCACGACCTTTGTAATTCACATGTGCTTTTGATTCATTCCACATGTTTGAAATTTCAGTACTGGATGCTCGAGCGATCTCATCCGTTGCAAGTGGACCCACATAGTTAATCTGGGTCATGAACTTCAGAACTCCATTCACATCATCTTTTTGCACTAAGGCGGAACCATGAGCTAATTGGGAGGTCAAAATCGCGGCGAGGGCTAAAGTGCTTTTTTTCATGGGCACACAATATAACGCCCTTAAAAATAAATCAATACTACTTGTGTAATAAATCGATCCTAAGGAATTCGCATTTCAGCAAAGAGCGCCAAATGATCTGAAAGCTCCGACCAAGGCGCTCCTGATAAACAGCTCACCTCCTCCATCTCAAGACCTCTGGCATAAATTCGATCCAGGCGGAGGATGGGATATTTGGCCGGAAAGGTTTGGGCATGCACACCCTTCAGAGTTAAATGAGTTTCCTTGAGTCCAAGCCTCGCTTCCAGAACCACACTCAACTCCTCTCTCCAATCATTAAAGTCACCTGCCACCAAAAGCGGCTCTCCCGAAGGCACCCGCTCATCCACCAAACGACAGAGGCGTTCAATCTGCTTTTTACGGCCCCAGGACAGAAGATCTAAGTGAACCGTCATGACATGAAGGCGACGATCTTTCCACTCGGGGCAACTTACGACCCCGTAAAGTATTCCCCTTCGTTCGAATCGATGGTTTGAAATATCAATGTTTTCAAAATGGGAAAATGGGAAGTGACTTAAAATGGCATTCCCATGATGCCCTTTAGAATAGGCAGCGTTTTTTCCATAGGCATAATGATCCCAGATTTCATCCGCTAGAAATTCAAATTGGGACTGAAGGGCATAGTCTTGATGCCGACCCAGCACCTCTTGAAGCAGAAC
>CAIOKW010000087.1 GCA_903858975.1 Oligoflexia bacterium
ATTGATGTGCCATTTCTTTTACTGCAGGCAGGAATTCTGAAGGGGGAATCACATTTCCAGCAGTTCCTTGCATCGGCTCAACAATCACCGCTGCAACCCGCCCCCCACTACTCATCTTAGCTTGTTTCGTAGCAAGTTCAACGCAGGCAATTCCGCAAGTTTCTGGACTTAATTTCAAAGGGCAGCGATAACAATTGGCATAGGGAACGAGATGATTTCCAGGGAGCAAAGGACCGACTTGATGCTTGAAGTCCGAGCCCATTAATGACAGTGCCCCCATCGTTTTTCCATGAAATCCACCCCAAAAACTCACAAATTCATGTTTTCCCGTAAAGCACTTAGCCAGACGAAGTGCACTCTCGACGGCCTCAGCGCCACCCGAATAGAGCTGTGGCCGATTCAATCCCGGAGTGGGCGGATGACTTGCAAGTTTTTCTAGAAGCTCAACGCGTGCTTTGGACGTAAAGCTTCCTACTGAGGCTTTCATCGCCTGATCTTGGATGGCCTTTACCCAAGTCGGGTGCGAGTGTCCCAGTCCATTCACCCCAATACCGCCAATAATATCAATAAAGGTATTTCCATCCACATCTTTGACCACACTCCCACGTGCTGATTCGACCGTAATTCCAGCCATGAGGGCAAACCCCTGCAAGCCTGGCGCAAGCCAGCGCTCCTCTCTTTCCCGGTATTCCCTACTTTTCGGACCGGGAATTTCGGTGATCACTTGAGCAACTTGGTTTTTCGGTTGTGATGGATTGAATAGAGTCATGCCTGAGTCTCCTTTAATTGGCCGGTGAATACGAAGTACCGATGCAAGGGGTAATTGAACAAAATACCCACACTGACTCCACTGAAGATGCGCGCCCAAATAAAAAACCACTGCATGCGTTCATGAAGCAAATAGACTAATATTACATTCAAAATGAGGCTTACTGATGAAACTAGAATGTATTTCAGGGCCTGATGGGTGAAACGGACATGAGCCACCTGAAATGACCAATGTCGGTTCATGAGAAAGTTCACCACCGCTCCCATGAAAGCACCAAACCCTGTGCCAATCGTTGCTGCGTGGATTACCAGGAACGGTACATCGAAAACACCTCGGGTCCACAATTCAAACCAAATCGTGTAGAATCCAAGGTCTACTCCTGAGGCAATCAAGGATGAAACCTGTGCTTTCGAGAACTTGAAAACCCATTTCATACCGCTCTTGCAATGTGGGCGAGCCTTTGTACTGCCGAGATATTGGATAGGACTGCAATCATGCCGAGCGCAAAAATCATCGGGTAGCCCAGATGAACGGGGTACAAACCTAAGGGCTCAAACATCTGAATAGAAATCGGTGTCAAGATCGCACCTAGAGTTAAGTAGAGAGCGCGTTCAGTTCGGCGCATATTTCCTCGAGGTGGAGAAATATGAAGCGCCTCCGCCTTTGCAGTAGAATAGCTGACCATGAAACTTCCTAAGAGTGCGGCAAGGCACAGAATCAGCAATACCTCCATTTCCCGGTAATAGATCATCAGACCTGAAATAAAAAAAAATTCAGAATACCGATCTACAGCCGCATCGAGAACCTCACCTGAATCAGAAGCAACCCCCGTCTTCCTTGCCACCATTCCGTCAACTGAATCGAGAAGGGCTGAAATCGCAGCAAAGACTCCTCCAAATCCAAAATGACCTACACTTAGCACTAACCCCGCTAAGACTCCAAAAAACAAGGACGCCCAGGAGATGGTATTCGGTCTTAAACCAAGCTTGATGAGCAGGTCGCCCACGGGCTCTAATCCCCAATAAGCCATATTCATCACATTCTTGTTTAACAGGCTGCTTGATCCTTGCTTCTCGACGCGTTCATAA
>CAIOKW010000088.1 GCA_903858975.1 Oligoflexia bacterium
CTGACTTTTTCACGGGTCTCTTGAATTGTTTTTTCGCTGATAAAGACCCAAGATGTTTTCTTTTTCAATTCAGCGAAATAGCCTTGATCAACGGGGCTTTCCGCGCTGGCAAATAAGCGAAGATTCTTGCTTGCGTCTTCAACGAAAATATCAAAAGGATAAGTGTGTAAGTGGCCAAAATCCGTGATCGGAAGCTCAAGGTAGCCCTTGTGCTCGCTTCGCGGGGTGATGCGCTTCATGATTTGCTCTGGGCTTGGGCTTTCTGCGATATTGAGGGAACTCAGAAATTCTTGGAGTGGTTCGCTGCCACGAAAGACCCCTTTTACGTTAACTCCCTTGAGGAAGTTCAATGGCTTCTCGGGTCCCATTTCGTTTTCTGAATCGATCAAGAAAACGGGGGTAGCAGGCCTTTGAATAATGGCAATTTCTAAAAAACGAAGTGCGCTGTATTGGGTATCGTTCGGGTTAAGGTAAATTCCTAGGATGGGAATTTCTGGATTCGTAATCCAGTGGAGCGCTTGAAGCATAGAGGGGGTGGTGAGAGTGTCAGTTCCCCCTTCTTTTTTGATTCGAGAAAGGAACTCAAGGTCATGATTGACGAACAGCGTTTGACTCATACTCAATAATTATATTTTCTTTACAATCCGGGTGCAAGTATAAAGATTCTCAATCTATTTCGTTTAACGAAGACACAAAGCGTGATAATGCAGTTGCCATGAGACCATGGGGCGTATCGGATTCGTTAAAATTGTACCAAATCGAAAACTGGGGCAACCAGTACTTCAACATCAATCCAGCGGGGAAACTAACGGTTCACCCGAGGCAGGGCCAGGGGCCCGGGATTGATCTCACCAAGGTAGTGGATGAGGTCTCCTCGAGGGGCCTTGAGTTGCCTCTTCTCATACGATTTCAAGATATTATCCGCCATCGCGTGATTCAATTGAATGAAGCTTTTCAGAAAGCTATTGAGGAAGCGGGCTATGCGGGCACCTATCGCGGTGTTTATCCCATTAAAGTGAACCAAATGCGCGAAGTTGTTGAAGAAGTGGTCGACGCCGGCCGCGAGTACGCATACGGTCTAGAGGCAGGCTCTAAAGCGGAGCTTACCGCCGTTCTCTCTCAGGATCTTCATCCAGATGCTTTGACCATTGTGAATGGTTATAAAGATTATTCAGTGATCAAGCTGGCCCTCATGGGTATTAAGCTTGGGAAAAAAGTGATCATCGTTATTGAGAAGCTCTCTGAAGTTCATCAGATTGTTCAAATTGCACGAGAAATGGGCGTGACCCCGCAATTGGGGCTTCGTTGTAAGTTGAACTCTAAGGGATCTGGAAAATGGGAAGGATCAGGCGGAGAGCTTGCTAAGTTTGGTCTCACCACCCCAGAAATGCTTTATACTGTGAATTACCTCAAAGAAAATGGATATGAAGAGAGCATCAAACTGCTTCACTTCCATATCGGTTCACAGGTCACTAATATTCGTACCATCAAGGAAGCGGTGAAAGAGGCAACTCGATTCTACGCTGAGCTCTACAAGATGGGTTACAAGCTTGAGTATCTAGATGTCGGCGGTGGACTCGGAGTGGATTACGATGGGTCTCATACCGACTTCGAAAGCTCTACCAACTACGCACTTCAAGAATATTGTTCAGACGTGGTTTATTCCATCCAGGAAATTTGCACGAATGAAGAAGTACCCGTTCCTACCATTGTTTCTGAAAGTGGTCGTGCGATTGCGGCCCATCACTCAGTGCTGATTGTAAACGTATTTGGATCCATCGAAGTGGGCACGACTCCAATTGATCTTCCTGAAACGGATGATGAGCATAACGTGGTGAAGGAAATGCGTTATGCTTTCCAAAACATTAACTACAAAAACCTCATGGAAAGTTTGAACGAAGCGATTCAGCGTAAAGAAGAAGCGCTCAGTATGTTCAAACTAGGCCTTCTTACCATCCAGGATCGTGCGAAAATTGAGCATTTGTTTTGGCAGTTGTGCAGAAAAGTGCAGCAGTGGGCTCCAGACATGCGCTATATCCCGGAAGAAGTTGAAAAAATTACGAAGGCGCTTGCCGATCAATACCTTTGTAATTTTTCTATTTTCCAATCCATGCCAGATCATTGGGCAATTCAGCAACTATTCCCAGTGATGCCGGTTCATCGCTTGGATGAGGAACCTTCACGAACTGCAACGCTTGTTGATATTACCTGTGATTCGGACGGGAAAGTTTGTAAATTCGTCGACCTGAGAGATGTAAAAGACACGCTCAAGCTTCATCCGCTTAAAGATGGCGAAGCTTATCACATTGGGTTCTTCTTAACGGGCGCTTATCAAGACATCATGGGCGATCTTCATAACCTTTTCGGAAAAGTAAATGAAGTTCACGTGTTCTTGGATGAGACGGAGCCAGGCGGCTACTACGTTGAAGAAGTGATTCGCGGAAATAATGTTGCTTCAGTACTTTCGTGGATTCAATATTCTCCAGCGCACCTTGAAAAAGAAGTGAAGAATATGATCGACCGAAAGGTCAGAGATGGTTCAATCAAGCCTCGCGAAGGGGTTGAGTTGCAGAATTTCTACGACAACGTACTTCAAGGTTACACCTATATTGATAACCAAAAACCAAATCTTCAGAAGACCATCAACACCACCACTGAGCAAAATCAGGGGTATGGAGAGATTCTTCAATGAAATTGCTGAATCAGGGGTTTGATCACGTTGAATTTGCGGTAAACCAAATTGCGCCACACGAACAAATGTGGACCAATATGGGATTTGAGAAGACTGCGGATGTTGTTAACCCTTCAAAAGGTTGTCGCCAAGTGGTGATGGCTCAGGGGTTCGTGAGAATTCTCCTGACCGAATACAATGGGTCTCCTGAATCAGAAAAGCAACTGGGCTCAAGTTTCTTGAAAGCCCATGGGGATGGAATTTGTGTTCTCGCGGCTGAAGTAGAAGATGCAGCTGAAACTTACCGAGATTTAGTATCGAAAGGTGCTAGGCCGGCGATGGAACCGACTGTATTTGAATCACCTGAAGGGACTTTGGTTTTATCAGAAGTTTATTCTCCAGCGGATTTCCGTTATCGATTTGTTCAAAGGAAGTCGAGTGCGGACCTTAAGGCGCCAGCACCCCTCATTGATGGGCTCATGGTCGCGCGCCTTGAAAGCCCATCTCCCACGGGAATTTTTCGAATCGATCATCTGACTAACAATATTGATATGGGTCAGTTTGATATTTGGCTCAAATTCTATACAGAAGTATTTGGGTTTAAAGCAGTTCGTCGATTCAATATTAAGACAGGAAGAACAGGTCTTCTTTCTGATGTGGTTCAATCCCCTTGTGGAAAAATCAAAGTACCGATCAATGAAGCAACCGAACCTGAGAGTCAGGTCCAGGAATTTGTAAACCGTTTTAAGGGTGCTGGTGTACAGCATTTGGCTTTCCAGACGACTGATATTATCAGCGGATTGAAGAGTTACCGCGAAAAGGGCATGAAGTTTCTCACGATTCCTTCTACTTACTACCAAGTCGTGCCGACTCGTATTCCGGGTGTCACAGAAGATCTAAAAGTTCTTGAAGAACTTGGAATCTTGCTTGATGGAGAAGGCGGCGGTTACTTGATGCAGATCTTCACCCAAGAGTTGGTGGGGCCTTTCTTCGTAGAGTTTATCCAGCGCAAAGGTAACGATGGTTTTGGCGAAGGAAATTTTATGGCGCTCTTTCAAGCAATTGAGCGAGACCAAATTCAAAGAGGCGTTCTGAAAGCCTAGGATCCCTTATGCTGAAAAGCGATGTTCCGTTTCTTTATCAAGAACGAAGGATGAAACTTCTAGGACTCGCACCCGAGGCCTGTTTCATTTTCTTTGGTGCCGGTGAAGTGGTTCGTAGTAACGACACTCATTTTCCGTTCAGGCAAGATTCTGATTTCCATTATTTGACTGAGTTTGACGAGCCGGATGCCGCCCTCATTTTGGTAAACGGGAAGAGTCACTTGTTCGTGCTTGAGCGAGATGAATCGCGTGAGGTTTGGGATGGCGAGCGTTATGGAATTGAACGCGCTCAATCGGTATTCCATGTAGATGAAGTTCATCTGGTTCGCGATTTTGCAGCCAAATTAGATGAGCTACTCATTGATGCAAAAGAAGTCTACTACTCGCTAGGCAACCATGTTGATCGAGATCGGATGATTCTTAAATCGATTCATTCGGCTACACGATTCCAAGGGAAGGGGCGATTCGGTCACCTCCCATTTCATGATCCTTTTCCTTTGTTATCTGAACTCCGTACAGTGAAGGATGGGTACGAGCTCTCCTTCATCCGAAAGGCTTGCTCAGCCAGCGCAAAAGCGCACCTTCAATTATTGAAGCGAGTTCGTGCGGGAATGAGCGAGTTTGATGCTTTTAATGAATTCCAATATTCAGTTTTTAAGAATGGATGCACTGAGCTTGGGTACGGGCCCATTTTTGCTAGCGGCCTGAATGCCACCACGCTCCATTATGTTAGAAATAATGAAATGCTGAAGCATGGAGATCTTTTCTTGATAGATGCCGCGGGGGAAGTGAACTCCTATACTTCTGACATCACGCAAACTTTTCCGATTTCGAGTCAGTTCAGCCCGGAGCAGAAAAGTATTTACTCAGCGGTGCTGGATACGAATCGAGCGATTACACGCATGGTGAAACCTGGAATCTCGTATCGGGATATTCATTCGCGCTCAGTTGAAATGCTTACGGAACATTTGTTGAGTCTGGGAGTTTTGTCGGGAGATTTAAAGACCCAGATTCACACCGGAGCGTTTCGAAAATACTACCCTCATGGGGTGGGTCATTATCTGGGTCTTGATGTACACGACGCTGGAATTTATCATGAAAGGGGCCAGGATTTCTTATTGAAGCCAGGGATGCTGCTCACGAATGAACCCGGGCTTTATTTTAGAGAACGCGGCACTCCTTACTATGGGATCGGCGTTAGAATTGAAGATGATTTACTCGTAACTGAAAGTGGCGCTGAAGTTTTAACCCACGAGCTACCACGGGAAATAGAAGATATCGAAAACTTACGACGGATTGTGAATACTTAGATTTATGAAATTAGGACCGATAGAAGTCGATCATCCCTTTTTGCTTGCGCCGATGGCGGGCATTACCAACTCTCCATTTCGAAGGTTGATGCGCGAATATCAAAGCTCAGTGGTGATCAGTGAACTCGTTTCGGCAAACGGCATTGAGTATGCATCCCAGCGCACGCTTGATCTGCTAAAATATGTAGAATCAGAGCGGCCGGTCGGACTTCAGATTTTTGGTGAAGAAGAAGAAAATTTAGTCAAAGCCTGCCAAGTAGTAGAGCGGATGGGGGCAAATTTTGTTGACCTCAACATGGGCTGCCCCGTTCCGAAGGTAGTGAAAAAAGGAGCGGGGGCTGCAATGTGCAGAAACCCGGTTGAATTGGGGAAGATTTTGGCGGCTATGGTGAAGTCCGTTAAGATTCCGGTCACCATCAAGATTAGAACGGGTTGGGAAGCGAGCCTCCGAAATGCAAGTGAAGTCGTTAAGGTTGCGGCGGATGCTGGAGTCGCGTGGGTTGCGATTCATGGAAGAACTCGAGCGCAGGGTTACAGTGGCGATGCAGACTGGGATTTCATCGGAGATGTAAAGGCGAAGAGTGCTCTCCCCATTATTGGAAACGGCGATGTCGTAACCGCTGAGCAAGCGGTGAGTCGCTACAAGACTTATGGGGTAGATGCCGTGATGATCGGACGCGGAGCCCTTCGTAATCCGTTCATCTTTGAGCAAAGTTTTGATTTGCTAGAGGGCAGGGATGTGAAAGTGGTCACGGCAGAACGAATTATCGAACTTCTCGCAAAGCAGCGGGTTTATCTTGCCGAATGCTTTGATTCTCGTGGGACATTACTGCACGCAAGAAAGTTCCTCGCCTGGTATTCAAGTGGGTACCCAGGGGCAGCAGAATTTCGAAAAAATGTTTTCCACATTCCAGAGGAAAATGCACTTTGGGATGAGGCCTATCGATTCTTTGATGCATCTATTCGGAAGCGGGATATGAGCTTTCTGAGTGAACCCTTTCTGATGGGTGGACACGGCTGATTTCAGCCCAGAAAGATGCCTCTCAGGTTTGTCATAGATTGATTGAGGCCATCGCTTTGGGTTTTTAGTTCCAGCGCTTCGGAATAAGATTCTGTTGAAAGATGCGTGTTTTGAGCGGTGGTTTGATTGAGTTGACTCACTGCTTGGTTAATCTCTTTGATACCCTTCGCTTGCTCATGTGATGCCGTAGCGACCTCAGTCAGGAGTTCATTCACGATTTTTGCTTTTTCGTTAATCGCTGAAAAAATCTCGGCGCAATCAGCACTCATTTTCACTCCGTGGTCAACTTTTGCTTTTCCCTCAAGGATCAATTTTTCAACACGAGTTGTGTTGCTTGAAACAATGGAGTTCACTTTTTCGGTACTCATTTGTAACTTTTCAAAAATCTCTTGAGCAGCACTTCCACTCATTTCAGCAAGCTTTCCGACTTCTTCAGCTACCACCGCAAAGCCTTTTCCGCTTTCACCGGCTCTGGCTGCCTCAACGGATGCATTAAAAGAAAGGAGCTTCGTTTGAAAAACGATGTCGTTGATGACTTTTGTCTTTTCTGCAATTTCTTGGATGAGTTTTGTGATGCTTGAGATTTCTATGTTGCCATTTTGAACCTGATTCACAATGGAATCTTGGCTTTTTGAGATATCAATCATGGCGAGTTTCATCTTCTCGATGGTCTCTTGACCCGTCTGAGCTACTTCTCGGCTTTCATTGGAAAGGCTTTGGGATTGGAGGCTATGATCAGAGTTCTTTTGAATCATCGATGAGATTTGCTCGATCGCGGTAGCGGTCTCTGTGATGGCGCTTGCTTGTTCGGTTGAGCTTGAAGAAAGGTTATTCGAGGTGAGGGTGATGTTGTTTGCAGTTTGATTGAGGGCATTTGAGATCTCATCCACTTTTGAGAAGACCCTCAGTGCCTGGCCTAGGTTTCGAGATGCAATAAAGAGCATTCCACCAAGACCGAATAGGACGGCGAGGACGAGGAAAATGATCAATTGAATTCCGCGGGCTTTTTGTTGGTCTTCAATTTTTTTCAAAATGGTTTCAGACTTTTTTTCGACTAAGAGTTTTAGTTTTTTAAAATTTGCATTTTGAATTTCTCTGGCTGGGGTATACTTAGAATTATAGACCTGAATCGCATTTGGACTTTTCTTTTTATTGAGTGCCGAGACTTCGTCTTCGATAGCATTCAAAGTGTTGGCATCAAATTCAGACATGATCTTGTTGATAGCTAAAGCTTCGGGATCATCTGAAATCAGAGCAGAGAGTTGTTTGTTTGCTTTTCCAAAAGCATCATCCGCTTCCTCTTTCTTTTTGGCTTCTTCTTGATTATCAGGGTTTAAGAGGTATCCGCGAAGCGCCTCAGACATCATGACCATTTGGAGTTCGCTTTCATCCATGAGTTTTCCCATGGCAATCGCGCGGGCCGCTTCGTGGTCCTTAGTTTGGGAAGTTTCGTAAATATAATAAGAGACTAGGCCTGTTGCCAAAATGAGGGGAAGTGTGGATAGGGAAATTTTTTGAATGAGAGATAGTCTCATGTGTGGGTCACCTTTGGTTCTATTTTGGGGGTTGAGCCCCGTCCTATTCAAGGTTTATTTAAATGAATAGAAAATCGTCAAGAAATTGATTTTAATGCAGTTTTAGTAATAGACTAGAATCCATGATGAGTGAAAAACAGGACTTACATTTGGTCGAGTGGCTCAGACGAATCCAGTTGAGTTGGGAACTTGATTTAGAGAAATTATCAAAGCTCTGCCATGTGGATCAGTCCGTGTTGAAACATTTTTTAGACATGAGTTCTGCGGAGGTCTCGGAACTCCCTTCTATTCCTACAGGTCTTGAGTCGGCGGTGGCGCTTGTGGGGATCTATCGACGAGTTTCAACGGTTTACAAAACGCCCGAGGAGCAGAATCAGTGGCTCACTCGCGCAAATTCCGTGTTTGAGGGAAATCGTCCGATCGACGTGATGTCGATGTCGCCCGATCATCTTGCCTACGTGAGTTATACTGTGGAGAGTGGTCTTCGTTTGGGCGGCCAAGAATAGTTACTCTTTACTGAGAAGGATTCGTTTGCCTTCAATTTTGATTTCGAAACCCTCGGGTGTTTTCTCAAGAAAACGCAAAAGCTCGTAATAGGATTGAGTGAGAAACTTAGCCTCTTCCTGGGTGCCTTCATTGGGATGAGGGACCTTGCAGGTAAGTCGACCAGGTTTGTACTGAAGCGTGCTCGGGTCAAGCTCGAGTGCGCGACCATCGTTCAGACGTATGGTGTATCCGAGCTCGGGATCGCCTTCCATTCCGATGATGAAATAGAGGGTGTCCTCGACGTGAATGACCTTATGCTCTTTCCCGAGCCTAATTTCAAAACCCTCTGGGCAGCGGAAGAGGTTTTTGGAAAAGGCAGCGATGGTTTTCTCGTGGGTGATGGGCTCACCATTGGAGAGCCAAATCCCATTTTTAGTTAAGATCAAATCTTCAAAGATCCCAAAGATGCTCGGGTCCATGTTAGCGCTCATGGTTTTATACGTAACTCTTCTTGCTTTAATTCATGAGCAAGTTTTACGCGGGAAGCGCGTCTCATGGAGGCAGCTTGGAAGCGACGTTTCTCGGAGTCTGTTTTGGGTTCAATCGAGGGAATGAGTTGGGGTTTACCATCAGATCCAATAGCAACAAAAGTGAGGTATGCGCTCACGTTATGAAATTTTTCACCGGTATGCGGGTGTTCTGAATCGACTCTTACGCCAACCTCCATGGAGGTCTTACCGGTAGCGTTGACACAGGCTTTGATTTCGACAAAGTGTCCTAGCTTAATGGGAGCGATAAAATGGAGAGCATCGATCGATGCGGTCACCACATTACAGCGCGCATGCTTGCCCGCAGAAATGGCCCCCGCGATATCGATCCAAGACATGACGGTTCCCCCAAAAATGGTTCCCAAGGCGTTGGTGTGCTGAGGAAGCACGATCTCGGTCATGGTCACGGCTGAGTCATTGGGTGATTTCATCATTTGATTCATACGCCTATTCAATCAAAAAAACGCGAAGATTTCAGTTGCAAACTTTTTTAACACAATAGGATACTGGAAACAGGATGAGGCAGCTCCAAGGATTAAGGAGTCGTCTTGATGGAGGATCCATGGGAAAAGAGCAAGGTCGCTCAGTTCAGGCAGACGGCGCTGCGGTATTGCAAGAAGTAGTACAAATGACAGGCTTACCCGAAGAATACTTGGGTACCGAGATCTCTCAGCTTTTGGGCACTCCGGGAGATAGCGTCAACCATATGACGCTTGATCAACTTCGTTCCGTTCTTCTCAATTATCTTGAGACTGTGAATGAAGAAATGAATGCCATCCAACCTGAAAAACACTAATTACCGTAGTTGAAAGAGGAATGCTAAAACTCATCCTCCTTCTCATTAGCTTTTTGTCTCCATTGGGTTGGGCTCGAGCAGAGGTCAATGACATTGGGGGAACCTTTACTCAATCCTTTCATTATTATGTCTTGCCTGGGTTTGAATATGACTTTGCATGGTCAAATTTATCAGGCGAGGGCGGACTCAAAACAAGCCCTCGAATTTTTTCACGCTTGAAAATAGAACGGGAAAACATGTACTTCGCTCCCGACCTCGGTGTGGGTGTGATGACCGGGCTTAGCTCAGGGAATCCCATCTTCTTGACGGGAGGCTTTATAGCAGGAGTCAGGAGTCCTCCTCCGACTGTGGGGTTTTACGGCGGGGTCAGTTGCGATTCCTTTGTGGGGACGAGTGCTCCCACTGGGGTCGTTTTTCGAGTCGGTTTTGACATGGACTACCAGATGAGTGGGGGGCAGTTTTTTACAGAACTGAGGGCGGGGGGATTCTCCGACCATCAAAATGGTGTGTCAATTACCGCTCCTTATTTTGGAATTCACTCGGGGGTCCAATTTTTAATTGGACTTTAAATAATAAATGACGCGGCTCTCACCTAAGCGATTGTTTTTATTTCCTTCAGGTATGGCATAAGATTGCCGATAGGGATTTAAATGTTTTTGATCCAATCCCTAAGGAGAACGTAAATTCAATGTTGATTCTTCCATCTCGTCCTAAGATTCCATCCAGTCTCATTCAGCCCGATGTGGTGGGTTTTAATCCAGAGTTAGCCCCTCAGGGCTATGTTCCGAATCCGATCGTTGTGGAACAGACCGCAAGGGGTGAGCGGCAGTATGATATTTATTCGCGCCTCCTGATCGATCGAATTATTTTTCTCGGAACAGAAGTGAACGATGTGGTTGCAAATTTGTTGATCGCGCAGATGTTCTTTCTGGAGTCGAATGATCCAGATAAAGACATCCACTTCTATATTAATTCTCCAGGAGGATCTGTTTACGCAGGTCTTGGAATCTACGATATTATGAACTTCATTCAGTGTGATGTTGCGACCTATTGCATCGGTATGGCGGCGTCGATGGGAGCATTTCTGCTTTCAGCCGGAGCGAAAGGCAAACGATTCTCGCTTCCCAGTGCTCGGATCATGATTCATCAGCCCCTTGGTGGTGCTCGTGGACAGGCGTCTGACATTGAGATTCAAGCAAAAGAAATTCTATATTTGAAGAAACGTTTAAATGAGGCTTTGGCTCGACATACGGGGCGACCGATTGAACAAATTGAAAAAGACACGGATCGAGATAATTACCTGAGTGCTTATGAAGCAGCAGATTATGGTTTGATCGACAAAGTAGTTGAAAAAAGAGGAGCCTAAAGAATGGATACACCGAAATACGGAAGCAGTATGGGAAACCTAACCTGTTCATTCTGTGGAAAAGGGCAGCGAGAAGTGAAAAAGCTGATCGCGGGCCCAACGGTCTACATTTGTGATGAATGTATTGATCTCTGTAATGACATAATCCGTGAGGAAGGTCAAAAAACAGGAACCGTGACTCCAGGAGCGGGCCCCGCTGGCGGAAACCTTCCAAAACCAGCAGAGATCAAATCCTTTCTCGATGAGTATGTCATCGGACAAGAAAAGGCGAAGCGAATCCTCTCTGTAGCGGTTTACAATCACTACAAACGAATCAATCACCAGTCTAACTTGAAAAAGGGCGACAAGGGGGGAGTGGAGCTCGCGAAGAGTAACATTCTTCTCGTGGGACCAACAGGATCGGGTAAGACCCTCCTTGCTGAGTCTTTGGCTCGGGTCTTGAACGTGCCATTTGCAATTGCAGATGCGACGACCCTGACCGAGGCTGGTTATGTAGGGGAGGATGTTGAAAATATCATCCTGAACCTCCTGCAAAATGCAGAAAATAACGTTGAAAAAGCTCAACGCGGAATCATTTACGTAGATGAGATTGATAAGATCTCACGTAAAAGTGAGAACCCATCGATCACTCGAGATGTGAGCGGCGAGGGTGTTCAGCAGGCATTACTGAAACTGATGGAAGGAACGATTGCGAATATCCCACCCAAAGGTGGAAGAAAGCATCCGCAACAAGAGTTTATCCAAGTGGACACACGAAACATCCTGTTTATTGTGGGTGGGGCATTTGTGGGGCTTGAGAAGTTAGTGGCTCAAAGAAGCGGGAAGCGCTCCATGGGCTTCAACGCAAACATTACGAACAAGCAAGACCTTTCAGTATCGAAGCTTTTTGCGAAAGCAGAGCCAGAGGATCTTGTGAAGTTTGGGATGATTCCAGAGTTTATTGGCCGGGTGCCAGTTATTGCAACTTTGGAAGAGCTTGATGAGCCTGCATTAGTGAATATTCTCACTCAGCCGAAGAATGCACTCACGAAGCAGTATACTAAATTATTAGAATATGACGGAGTGACTCTTGAGTTTGAGCCAGATGCCCTCGATGCCATTGCGAAAGAGGCCATCAAGCGAAACACTGGAGCGCGAGGTTTACGAGCGATCGTAGAGCAAGCGATGCTGGATGTGATGTATGATCTTCCAGGAGATCAAACCATCAAGAAGTGTATCATCACGAAGGATTCAATCACGAAAGGTGAGAAACCACTACTTGTGACAGGTGAAAAGCGCGAGACCGCTTAGTTCGAAATAATATTGTGAAATTAAAAAGGGGCTGCCTCACTCGGGCAACCCCTTTTTTATTTCATGAAGACGTAGCAAGTTGTCCAGGAGACTTCATTCCTAAAAGAACCCAAATTGCTGATCCCAGTGTGACTCCCATGATGGCAATCATCCATGCACTCGAAAAGCCGTGAAGATTAAAAATGGTACCGAGAACCATTGCGCTGATTGCAATGCGGAGAAGTTCTCCAGTCTTGGCCCATTTCTTAGCCTCTAGAATCGCAGACCAGAGAGTGATTCCAAACCAGAGTGTCATTGCAACCAGCACTCGTTCAACCACGCTCAAAGGGGAATCATTTCGAATCACGAGTAAGAGAATGCCCATAGAGAGAACGAGTTGAAATGCTAGGTAAGTGGTGGAGCCGGGAAGCGCCTTTGAGACGTACTTAATCTGGTCTTTTGCGCAAGAGTGAGGACTCTTGTTGTCGTAGGGAGGGAGATTTCGAGGGCGCCATCCGGGGGGCATGAACCAAATTTTAATCTTATCACTGAAATGGGTGGCTTGCTTCATATCGTTCCAAAGCACCATAAACCAATGAAAGTTGAGATAGGTAGGATCCCAGGATTTAGGATGAATGGTGATGCCATAATAGACTTCTTCTACTTGATCCTGGTAAGTTCCAAAAAGTTTGTCCCAGATGATGAAGTTTCCGCCGTAGTTCTTATCCCAGTAAACTCGGTTTGCTCCATGGTGAACCTGATGGTGATAAGGCGTATTGAGCCAGGAGTCAATCCACCGAGGAAAGCGTCCAACTACACGGGTATGAGGTACAAATTGGTAGACGAGGTTAGCCGCTACAATCGGGATAATAATCGAGGGGCCAAATCCAATCACAGCTAAAGGCCAGTAGAAGAGGAATGAGGCTGCACGCTGAGTGAAGCTTGTTCTTAGGGCTACAGCGTAATTTAACTCCTCTGCGGAGTGATGGGTGGCGTGAGCGGCCCAAAGAAAATTGATTCGGTGTCCAGCTCGATGAAACCAATAAAAGAGAAAATCCACACCTATGTAGCAAATGACGAGATTGGGGAGCGTGGGCTTAAGTTGGGTAATCGCAAAGTGATTGTAGATGTATCCATAACTCATCATTACAAGCACGGATACTGCAACATTCACGCATTGAGCGATAATCATCGTCCCCATGCCCATCAGGCTGTCTTGAAAGGAGTAATAGCCATTCTTTTTCCAAAGACAATAGATAAATTCAAATAAAACAAGGCCAAGAACCGCAGGTGCCACGAGGGCATAAATATTTAAAGCATTCATTTCTCCATTCTTCACTAAAAGAATTGGAAAAAAAACCAACAAAAAAATGACGTAAATAACCTATAAGCTTAGATCTTAAGGGATGATTTACGGGACTCTAAAAATTGGACCGGTTGGGGTGGGGACATTTCGCGCATCAAATACTAAGCCCTCTGAGTTTGCAACTTTCGCAGTACTCGCAGGCCAAGGAAAGGATCGCACCACTCCTGAGTTTAATTCTTCTGCGGCAGCGTGAGTCCATTCCACCATTTTCTCAGGGTC
>CAIOKW010000089.1 GCA_903858975.1 Oligoflexia bacterium
AGGCGCAGCTTTCGGGGCTAATGACAGAATAGGTTGAAAACTCCTGCATGAGTACGCAATTACCAATGCCAATGGCAAGCGCTCCCCCTGATCCCCCTTCACCAATGACCACTGCACAAGTGGGAACCGTTAGCCCAAACATGGCTCGAATACTCTCCGCAATCGCTTGGCTCTGACCGCGTTCCTCAGCATCCATTCCCGGATAGGCGCCTGGCGTATCAATGAATGTGAGTACGGGCATACGGAATCGTTCGGCCATCTCAAAAAGACGAATGGCTTTCCGATACCCTTCTGGACGTGCCATACCAAAGTTCCGCTCTACTTTTTGTTTGGTCCCTCTACCCTTTTGGTGGCCTAAGATCACAATCGGGATTTTCTTCCCTTGGTAATTCCAGATCGCCGTTCCACCAATGAGAGCGGCATCATCACCAAAGAGGCGATCGCCATGAAGCTCCATAAAATCCGGGAAGATGTTTTCCAAATAATCCATGGTGTAAGGCCGATTCGGGTGGCGCGAAAGCTGGACCCGTTGCCAAGTGCTTAACTTCGAATAGGTTTCTTGGATGAGCGCTTGAAGTTTACTTTCGAGCGTTGCGATTTCTCGACTCAGATCCACACCGTCTCCCGTCGATATTTCTCGGAGCTCTTCTAGTTTTTTTTCAAGGCTAATGATTGGCTTTTCAAATTCAAAAAAAATTTCCATGAGTCCTAAAAGTTTATCACAAAACTCGTACTCCAGTGATATCCTTCAAGCTGTGTCAAACGAAGATTCCACACCCAAAGCCACTGAGACCAAAGCCAATCCTACAGAGCCCGAAACCTTGGATTCGCACCTTGAGTCCGACGCTTCATCACACTCTGCGACAGAAACCCATCACCTTGATGAATTTGATGATATTTTAGGGGAAAATCTCCAAAAACCCAAACTGAAGGATTTGATCCAATCTTCTGACTCCCCGAGCCGATACTTTACCATCCTCTCCATGGTCTTTGCCCTTCTTGCACTCGTGTGTTTTGGGACCCTGATCAAGCAATACTTGAATTATCGACACAACGGGCAAAAGGAGCTCACTGCAAAAGAAGAAGAAGCCCGACTCTATGGGGGATGGCTTGCCGGCCAAAAAGCTTTCAAAAATAAGGGCCCTGACGGGACAGAACCCCTCGCCACACAAGCCTTGGGAGAGTTTCGGGTATCTTGGAAGGGTGCGGAGCTCAGGGTCGACCTTGTAGCAGAATGTACCGATGAAGAGACCTGCCTTTCCCTCAAATCACAAGAACTTCAAATTCGGGACCTTCTGCTTCCCTTACTTCAGGCGAGTTCTCAAACTGAAATCTTAAACCCCACTCAGAAGTTGGCACTCCGAAGAAGACTTGCCGAAAAATTAAATGATCTGAAGCTCAAGGGTAAAATCATCCAAATCGATTTCAACGACATGATGATCGAAGCAGGACCGAAATAAGCTTTCATGAAAAACCCCTACGAGTCCGGCACACAAAAAGTCATTCCCGCAGTTTTGCTTTATGCATTTCATGGAAACGAGCTCCTCATGTTAAACGCTAAGGGCAAGGACGGAATGCCTGGTAAATGGAATGGGCTGGGTGGAAAACTGGAACTGGGTGAAACGAGCCGAATGGCTGCGGTTCGTGAATTTCAAGAAGAGGCCTCATGCCTCACTACAGAAACTCAGTGGCGTTGGCTTGGCCAACTTTCATTTCCAAATTTCAAGGCCCATAAGTCTGAGGATTGGTGGGTCAATGTCTTCGTGACGGATCTGACGGATGCCCAAGCAGCATCCATCCCCCTGAACGATCCGCTTCAAATCGAAGGAACACTTCATTTTGTTCCACTTTCCCGAGTTCTTTGCCTAGATCTATGGGAAGGAGACGCGAAATTCTTCCCTTATGTTTTTGATCGGATCCCGTTTGAGGGCACATTTTTTTATAAAAACGGGAAGTGCGAAAGTTACGAACTTTCGGCCATAAAGTGAGCCATCCAATAATCAGTTGATTTGGGCCCCATGATTGCATGGCGTTTCATCATCTCAAACAAGGTACTCCTGGCAATTCCAAGGATTTTAGCTGCATCCGTGCGATTCCCATTCGCGAGCCTGAGCGCACGAAGAATCATCCATTTCTCCATCTCTTTTAGTGAGGAGACTCCGGGTAAATGCATATCAAGGTTCGAAGCAGCCGTTGCCGACTCATGAAGGAAATCAAAATCAGC
>CAIOKW010000090.1 GCA_903858975.1 Oligoflexia bacterium
GTGAAATTTCGATTCTGGGGGCGCTTCCAATACTATGACAGGCTAGGCAGCTCTGGGTATAAAGCTTTTCTCCGCGACTTGCAGCTGGGTTCGTTCTCACCAAGAGCACGGTCCCTGGGTAGGTCTCAGAAGCCCTTGAAAGATCAATTCTCTGAATACGGTCAATGGAGAAGAAGTCTTTGGGCACGAGAAGGCGGTTCGGGTCTCCGTGTGAGTTTAAAACCTCCGCAGAGGTCAGCTTCAACTTCAAATAGCCCCGCCAGATCATGAAACGTGGGACTCGAGCAACTTTTCCATTGGCCCCATAAAGGGTTACCAAATCAATTTCAGCCTTCGCATTCAAGTCGAGATCATGTGTAATCGCATCAAAAAACTCCTGAGCCGGTACATCCCCTGCTTTTTTAGAAAGCAGTTTAAGATCCGGGGCCTTCAGTTCGCGAAGCAAGCGAGGCCCTTTCGGAGTCAATAGACTGACGGTTACTGCGTTTGCATTCGGACTTGCAGTGAGCAAACCCAAAAACAGCAAAAGAATCATAGGAATATGACAACAATCTTAGCACTTACTGTCAAGTTATGGTTTAATTTAATCAGAAGGAGTCCACGGATTTGGACAAAAACTCAATCAAAAGCTTAACGCGTATCAGTCGATCACTCTGGGGAGACCTCGAAAAGTCTGTCGCCATCAGCGAAGATACTTTGACGAGCGTAAGCCTTCTTCAACTGAGTGATGAGCGAACGCTCGAAAGAGCTTCGAAAGTGATGATTGAGCGGGCAGAAAAAAACCCTCCCCGACTTCTTGCGCTTCAACATCCCTTTTATCGTCTTGCTCCGATTGAACGGTTTCTCCTCACAGCCCTTCATGTCGAGAAATGGTCTTATGCCCGCATTGCTCGGGTTTTGGGAATTGAAGAGAACTTGATTGAGCCTTGGGCCTGGGCGACTCGAATCAAATATGCCTTCCAAGAACTAGAAGCCGAACTCGAGTATCCTCGTGGTCCTGCAACATTAGGTGCCAGTTGCCCTGAATACAACGTGAGCCAGCCATGGGCCCAACGCCTTTTAGATGATGAACTCGCAAAGCGTGAGCGCATGTTTCTGCAAAACCATCTTCTAGCGTGTGAAAAGTGCAGAAAGAGCCTCGACCTCACTCGTCGTATGTTCTTTAAAATTGAAGGGGTGATTCCTGTGAAGGATGCTCATCAAGAAACCGAGATTGCGAGCGAAAGACTTTATCGGACCTGGAAGGCCGGTGAATCTGCATTTCGCCCCATCAAGACTACATTAAAAGAAAGTCTGGTTGTTTTTTTCAACCAGACTTCCGTTCAATACACGATCATTCTTTTAATGGGCTTTATTTTTTATTTATCAAAAAGCCGCTAGATTCATTTTCACCAAAGTAAGTTTTAGCTTGGTTTACGTCGACAATCTTTCCATCTCCCTCGATACGGTAGGTATTGGTAAAAGAGGTTTGTCTCATGATGCTTCCATAAGTCACGCCCACATCAAGAGTGATCGCGGCTACTGGATTTTTCTCAGTTCCAATATTTTGAACTGACACTTCAGCAACATTCACATCCATGTTGAACCCCCAAAGGACATCAATGTTTTTAGGAACCACTCGCGCGGACGCAATAAATTTTCCAATTCCTTTTACGCTGCCGCCATAAATAGCATTCACCACATAAGTGAGGTTAATCACTTCAATGCCGTAAACGTTTTTTACTTTAAGACTAATCTCAACTCCATGCTCAGGCTTCCACCCAGTGAGGGAGGTCCAATCGTATTTGGCGATATTCGGTAGCGCCTTTACGTTCTGACGGGAAACCGTGAGAACCGCGCGATTGTCTTCAATGATTTTCCAAATCTCGAGCGCAATGTTTGCAATCCCCATTGGGTTTTCAGGTGCAGCAAACTGCTCAAAGCTCGCTCGATAATTGTACCGAGTCGCCATCAAGAACTCATTCTGAAGCGCTGACATCTCATGAGGATTCACTTTCGCCTTTTGAATCGGACGCGCACTCACCTCTACTGAACCCACCTGGAAATAAGGATCAGAAGACACCCCTAATACTGAATTCATAGGCCCTGCACTCGCGACAACGCTAGAAAGCATTCCGAGCAAAACTGCAACTGAACCACTTCGAATGATCGATATTTTCATAATAACCCTCTCAAGTTCCGACTTAACTAACATCAATGATGCACCACAGCAAGAACAAAAGGCGCTTGACGGAGAATTCTAATCTCGTTAGCGTCTGAGAGTCTTTTAACCGTTTATTGGCTCGTAGCTCAGTTGGTTAGAGCGCTACCTTGACATGGTAGAGGTCGCCGGTTCGAATCCAGTCGAGCCAACCATTTTCTCCCCGGAGTGCCCAGGGATAGAGGTTGGAAAACAATAAACAATTCAAAACGATGCTCCAATCGCCCCATTCATCTCCAGGGCCCATGTTCAAACTCAACTCTTTTCATTGCAAAAAGTGTAGAAACTTTTTCGCTTAAGATTTGTCCATTTATTCCGATTGGAATTCATGCAGAAATATGCTTTAGAGCACGAAGGGGAAACCCTGCGCCTCGAACGACAATCTCTAAACCCATTTTATGACTTCACGGAAGAACTCGCTAATTTTCATCCAAAAGAAGATGGAACCCTATTTGATGCTGGATGCGGATCTGGGGTCGTGGCGCGATTTATCGCAAGGAAATATCCCCATTCGCACGTGATTGCGGGTGATTTCTCAAAAATGCGCGTTCACCAGGCGAATCATCTTGCCACAGGAGGACCTCAATCACCTGACCCTCCAAGACTCTTGCCTTGACGCCGCCATTTGCCGTTATGTCTTGGAGCATATGAGTCGGCAGACAGCTCTAGGAGCTCTGGGAGAAATCCATCGTTGCCTGCGCCCGGGAGGTTTGATCTGTGCAATTGATCTCGATGGTTACCTTTACAATATTCATCCTCGGTCAGCGTTAGTGGACAAAGTGATTCGGAGGCTCATGGAAATGGATCAATTCGACTTCCACATAGGAAGAAAAATTCCAGAGATGCTTCAAATGGTCGGCCTCACAGAAATTAAATGGAAAGTCGAACCCATAGCATTCCAAGGTGCGGAGCTCAAGGAAGAGATTACTCTCATCCGCGAACGCTTCGATCAATCTCTCCCTTTTTTAGCATCCCTACTCGGCAGCGAAGTTCAGGCACGGAATTTTATCGAGGAGTACATCAATTGCCTTCATTCAACGGATACCGTGCTCTTTTACAATAAGTTTATCGTGCAAGCAGAAAAATGAGCTCGAACACGTTAGGGGAAGAATAATCCATGAAAAGCCCACTTCAATTTAAACAGGACCTTAGTCAGGAACTGCAGATCGTGATTATCGATTGCCCTTACAACACATTTTCAAATCCGAACGCTCAGAAGTTGTTTTGTAAATTCATCGATATGAAGCTGAGGGGGTATCTTAGAATCCTTGATGCCCCGTTGTTAACTTTTAAAACAAAACTTCAGTTTCGATGATAAACTGAGACCTGTGAAACCTCCCATTCCTCGGAATTCGATGGTCCTTTTCTATGATGGCGTCTGTGGCCTTTGCCACGGGCTTATCCAATGGATATTAAGAAAGGATCAAAACCGGGAGATTCAATTTTGCGCGCTTCAGTCAGAAGTGGCGCTGACACTTTTAAAGAGTCACGGAATGGACGCTCTCGAATTAAAGAGTCCCTCCAGTGTTATCGTGCTTCATGAGGGCCGCATTTACAGGCGCTCGTCTGCGATCCTTCAGGTTTTTTTAGTGATGCCATTCCCGTGGCGGGCACTCACTTTATTTAAAGTTTTCCCGAGAGTCTTTCTCGATATTTTTTATAA
>CAIOKW010000091.1 GCA_903858975.1 Oligoflexia bacterium
GAAACTTAAAGCTCAAGATCATTTGCAGAAAAAAAAGAAATGAATTTTGATTATGGCCGTTAACGCAAAACACACGGAGTGATTTCCATCGATTACAAGTATTGATGCTCAATAGCATTTGTTTAAAAACTATTTTCACTCATTCTTGTGTGTGGCATATCAAAAACACGATTGGTGCATCTGGACGTCACGCTTTTTTGAGACATTTCAGTATCCGGGTGGGTACTTTTTTCTCTCCTTTCTCACGGGGAGCACTTGAGAGGGGTCGTCGCATTTGGGCATAGCCGTTGCTAGGTTTGCGATTGAGATGAAGACTTTTTCCGAAGCAGTTCTCGTTTTAATCTTAGAACAGGAATCTTATGGTCGGCGGGATACTCATGCTGAGGAGATGGCTCTAGTCGTTGCTCCTTGGCTTTGTTTTCCTGAGTCGCATGATCCGGAGTTAGCGGCACTGAAGATCGATCGGGCTTTAGTTCGGGAATATACAGAGGGGAAACGATGGAAGCGAATTTAGCTTGGTTTAATCATTTTAATAAGAATAGGTCACCCCAAGTCTATACACCGGGGAAGCTCGATGAGAGAACGGTTCGGTTTCTGTTACGTTCCGCGATTAGCTCCTCCCGTTTTAAGAAAGCACCTGATTTAGCGTTTGTGATTGTCCAAAATACAGAGGTGCTTCGTTCTGTTGAAAATGAGCTCCGAGTGAAGCTTCATGCGGAGAAAAAGTACTCCGATTATACAGAAGGCGATTTTAATATTTTTTCGGGTGGGAAAACACTCATCTTGATTTGTAGCAAGTCTGACGAGAAGGAGTCAGTTCAAGCCTCGCTCTGGTTTGGGCAGAACTTAATGTTTGCAGCAAATGCTCTTGGACTAGCCTCTGGAACGGTTCTGCATGCAGAGTCTTTATTGAATAGCGAAAAGCTTGTGCGCAGTTTTGAAATTCCGCATCGCTATCACCCAGTGCTACCGATTGTGCTGGGCTTCCCAATTTTGGAGCGCGAAAGACCCCATTATCATCCAGTAGAGATTATTTCCTGGGCCAAATAGCGCTGATTTGATTTTTGATCACTTGGCTAGGAATCATCCCGATGAGAAGTGCGATCATCGTGAATTCAAAGATTGGAATGTTCATCGAGTATTCAATGCCGAGGTGAAAGCAAATCCCCGCAAGGATCAGAGGAAGCCGCAGTGGACTGATCCAAATCAGAGTTCCCAGTGCAAACTCGAGCGCGAGACTGATCCAGGTCAGCAGGTGAATAGACGCGAGATGGTCAAGGAGATAGGGAACCGGAAATCGTTCAAAGTCCCAGAGCCTAGAGGTGTAGTAAATCGCGTTTCCATTTGCCCAAGCCTGGCCATTAAATTTGTGGATCGAGGTCGCCAAGTAAATGAAAGTTGTTTGGAGCTGGATGAGGCGAAGTGCCCAGGGCGCTTGGGGAAGAGGCTCTCCGATTACTTTGCCTGATCGAAGTTTGAGGACTCGATCTAAAGAATAGGCATCACCCGCTCTTGAGAAGATCAGCAAGAAGAGCACGACGCGAAGCGCAGTGTCTCCGGAGTTCAGAATGAGCAAATTTCGATGGTGTAGGGATGTGAGAGTAATGTATGCAATTAAGGTTGAAAGGCGAGTCGAGAAGCCAAGGGTCATCGAGATCGAAGCAAGCAAGTGAGTCGTGAAAATAATCCAAAGGATTGTGCTCGAGTCTCCTAACCAGCTAAAAAGATTCAGTCTTGAATTTCCAAGGGTCGCAATCACAGTCTTGAACTTCAACATGCCTTGCGGACCAAAATAATCGAGGAGTCCGGGAAGCAAGAGGAGGGCGCTGGTGATCAGTAGGACTCCAATGAGAATTCTAACTACAGCAACGCCTTCAACTTCTTCTTTTTCAAAAAAGAATTTCCAGAAATTCATCTCAGGTCCTCGGGCTTAATGGAAGTGCTGTAAAAAGGATGTCGCTGCATTTCTGAATCTGGAACACGAAATCCCACTTTTCTGAAATTGACTTCAGGGTCCTCAATGTCTTTCCACATTCTCCAAAGCGTGACTTTAATCGGAGGATTTTTGGGATCGAGGTTGGCTTTTCTGGCAATGAAGCTTGCCGAGTCGGGCCAGTAGGCTTCATGGTCATCCAAGCGGATGTTGTCGGCGGCCCATTTTCGGTATCTTTCATAAACGTATTTATCCCGAATCGATAGGTTCATCATACGAGGAAGATCCCAAAACTGAACACTGCCATTTTGATAAAGGATTTCTGCCCGAACTACTGCGTTTGAGTTACTTGGATTTGGCGAGAACATGGCCCATGATTGCCAAAGGCCTAACCAGTGAATGTAACCATTAAAGGGTGCCTGGAGTTTTTGTCTGACTTCAGAAGTGTCTGGAAAGGCATGC
>CAIOKW010000092.1 GCA_903858975.1 Oligoflexia bacterium
CACCCTGACACTTGATGATCAAGATCAAAACTCCCTGATTCACAAATGCCAGAGTGAAAATCGCGGTACTCGTTTTTTCTCGAATTCCTGCACGAAGCTCATGGCGTCTCTTCAAAAAAAGATGAGCATGATGGCGCTCGAAAGCGATCTCCAAATGCAGGCGGAGCGACTGAAAGTTGCGACTCCTGCTGAAAAGCGAAATGAAAGAATTGCGATGCTTGCAAAACTGAATCTCCTCTCACAACAAGCTGAGGAATCAATTAAATCCCTACTTGGGAGTTCAGCTTCAACTGACAATCAAGAGCACCTCACTGAGGTACTACCTACGATTTTAAAAGTACAAACCTCGTACCTCTCTTATTTGAAATTAATTCCGAATGGGAAGAAGTAATCCTCCCACCTCACAGAAGTACTGGTTTGACCTTGCCCTCTTTTATTGCTCAAAGCGAGAAACATCTCGTTCGAGGCTAAAGGCTTATTTTACTAGGAAAATCCGAGAATACCGGGTTCCTGAAGAAAACATTCCCGAAACCCTAGTATGGATCGAAAATGTACTGATCGAATGCGAACGACTAAAGATCATTGATCATGAACGATATGCAGGCATCCTACACCGCGAATATCAAAGACGCGGCAAAGGAAAACGTTACATCACTCAGAAGTTTCATGAGCGGGGCCTAGAAGAAGAAGTCGAAAAACTTTCATTTGATCAAGATGAAGAACTCGATCGTGCCATTGCGCTTGCGATGAAAAACAAAGAACGCTCTACCATCAAGAAACTGACGGACCCTTATCAAATCAGAACCAAACTTCTACAGAAGCTCGTAAGCAGTGGCTTTGATCTCTCAACCGCAAAAAAGGCCATTGATGTCGCCCTGAAAAGCTCCTAACCTACTACTATGAAGTTATGGTTAATCGGTTCACTTTTCCTCGGTCTCATTTCATCAGCGCATGCCACTCAAGTGATTACTTGCACCTTAAGTGATAGCGCCACCCAAGATCAAATCTTAATCACACTGAACAACGACCAAAACGGCAGTTTTGCCTATCGGACCGCTGCAACCAGCCCGACTTCATCCAGCGATGAAGGCACTCTCCCATTAAAGCGGATTGCGAGCCCAAAGGACCTTGCTAATTTTTTAGTCCAGACTCCTGTCGTGACCATGAATTTCGAAATGCCCGCACCTTTAGTTCTCGCACCCTCAGATGGGTTTACGGCAAAATTGACCAGCGTCATTGAGTCCATGGGGCTCAATCAAGAACAAGCGCTCACTTGTAAGTCTCGTCTTTAATTGCTCGTCTCTAGTTAACTTCTCTTCAGCCCCTTCACTTCGCTGATGACTCTTGAGTAAAGACCCCTGAGCAATGACAAATCCTGTTTTTTAAGCTCAGCTCGCTGAAATATTTTTCTCAATCGAACGAGCATGCGCTCTGGATTTCCCTCCTGATTGAGGCCCACTTCAATCATCATAGTCCTGAGGTGTTCAATCATGGGCTCCATCTCACTCGTGGTGACGAGTTTCGAGTGCCCTCTTCTTGATTGGTTCTCTTGGTTAAAAATTTGAGACAAGACCACTGCGACGGAATGACTGAGATTGAGTGCTGGAAAGTCGGTGCTCGTATCGAGGGCGCAAAGATGAGTACACTGGTCGATTTCAGGTGCGAGCAAGCAAAAGTCCTCTCGACCAAATACAAGCGCTACTTTTCCAGGAAGCTTCTGAGCGAGCTCTTCAAGTTTTATTGAAGTCCTTCGATTCTTACCGGCACGAGCAGTAAAACCAACCACAAAGTTACAATCTTGAATGGCATCCGTCAGGTGATCATGGACCGGGAGTTCATTTAATCGTTCTCGCGAAGTTCCAGTGGCCATCCATTGACTCACGCCTTCCCGCCACTCACATTGCGGAGAAACCAATGCCGCTTCTTTGACTGCGAAGTTCTCCAGCAGTCTCGCAAAGGATCCAATATTTTCAGGGATTTTAGTTCCGACCAGAATGGCTCGGAACCGCTCCAGGCGCAATGAACTCATTTTTTTCAAAGTCGAAGGTCAGCTTCAACTTCTCCTCTTTTTCTCTATCAGGTGAGAACACGATCTCTAGGCGATTGGATTTTTTACCGCGCAACAGACCCTCAATTTCAAAGCGAGCAAGCTCTGAAACCGGCTCTCCATTTAATTCAGAAATCACGGATCCAATTTTGAGACCCTGATTTTTAGCCACTTCACGTCGCCCACCCAAAATGCTCACTACCTTAAGGTTCCGACCGCCAGGAATCACCTCAAAACCAATGATCGCACGAGCAAGGCCCTTCAGAACACTGTTGGTATCCTTCTCAAAGGTGAGCGCACCTTCAGATAAACTCAGGGTATAGGGCGTACTCGAGAGGTCATAAAGCTCACTCCCTACTTTTGCTGTTTCAGTATGAATCGAAAAAAGACTCTTCAATTGGGTTTCTAATTTAACCGCCTTCGGTTTTTCTGAAGCCTCGACTCGAGTCCACTCAATGTGGGCGGGAGCACGAGGATCAAATCGAAGCTGATATTGATTCAATAAGTCCTGGCCCAAAACCCCCATACAACAGTTTCTTGGGTACTCTGGAGTCACTGCCCAATCCGAACGTCCGGCTTTGAAATTCTTAATAGGGAGTGATCCACCTGAAGCCTCCACTTCTTCTGCGTTCAGGTCGGGAAAAGTCCAGCCCATAAACGCCATTTGACCTCGATCAAGAGTACTCTCTTTTTGATCGGGGCGAACCCAAACCGGAATGACGTAACTAAATCCGCCCCTCCAGATTGTAATCTTAATGCTGTAAGCAGACCCATAGCGCTTTGCGGGAGTTCTAAAATGATTTGACGCCTTTGCGTTAAATCCTAGACTTAAAAAAATCCCCATCACGCAAAAAAATTTAATTGCTGTCATCATTTGCTTTAGAAGTGGCATATCTTCTCACTCCGAGTTTTTTCGCGATACTCGAATCCAGCATCACTTGAAGGAAAACGCCTTTTTCAAGATATCGGGTTTGCTTAATGGAACCAAACTCTTGCAGTTGCGCCTGAAGCTTTCCATCCGCATAGGGGACCACAAGATCCCAAGTTTCCATTTTTGTTTTAAAGTGATCGAGGATTTGCGTTCGAAGGCGAATCACCGCCTCTGGATCCAAACACGAAAGCCTCACCGCCCCTGGAACAGCAATTCTTGCCTGATTCAACTGGGCTGGAGTCTTTAGAAGATCCATTTTGTTCAGAACAACCAGCTTTTCTTTTTCATCACACTTGAGATCCTTTAAAACCTCGCAGGTGGTTTCATATTGTTCGCGAGCCTGAGTGGAGGAAGCATCGACCACATGTACGATGAGATCGGCTTCTTGAATCTCTTCAAGCGTAGAGCGGAACGATGCGATCAAATTCGTGGGAATTCGACTGATAAATCCTACGGTATCAATGGCCACTACCGGTGGATGACTATCGGGATTGAGCGCGCGCACCGTTGAATCGAGAGTTGCGAATAATTTATCCTCCGCAAGCACTTTACTCTCCGTTAATGCATTAAGGAGAGTCGATTTCCCTGCGTTCGTGTAACCCACGAGCGCCACTTTCAATAGATTCTCGCGTGAAGAGCGCTGAACGACGCGTTCCTTTTCAATCTCAAGAAGTCGCCCTCTTAAAATCTGAATCCGTCTCTTGACGAGACGACGATCCACTTCAATCTGCTTTTCTCCCATCCCTTTGTTCCCAACGCCTCCGCCGCGCTGTCGTTCAAAGTGACTCCAAAGGTGTGCTAAACGAGGGAGTACATATTGTAATTTTGCTAATTCAACCTGCGTCTTTGCTTCACGAGTTCGAGCATGACGAGAAAAGATTTCAAGAATGATCCCGGTTCGGTCGAGAACCGGTTTGCATAAAATCTTCTCAATATTCTGAAGCTGCCGGGGAGTGAGGTCGACATCAATAATGAAGAGATCAATGGGACGTTCTTGCGCCTCCGCCAAGAGTCTTACTTCGTCTAACTTACCAGTTCCAAAGTAAGTTCCCGCCGTGATTTTACGGATGGGCGCTGCGATTCGCACCCCTGTTGCAACCCCGAGGGTGTACAACAAACGGTCTAATTCATTCAGGGATTCCTCATCGA
>CAIOKW010000093.1 GCA_903858975.1 Oligoflexia bacterium
CTCGTTGCTCCACAGTGAATGGCCTCTTCATAGTCGGAGGACATTCCGATCGAGAGTCCCCGACCCAGAGTTGCACCATGTTTCTCTGACAATACTCCCATTTGCTGGAACGCAGCCCTCGCGTCAAGCGTTGGATCGGGGATCGCCATCAATCCCAGGGGAACAATCCACGACAACGACTTCACCTCAGCCTCAAGTGCAGACAACTCACTCGGACGAAAACCACCCTTTGATTCTTCCTCGTCGATATTCACCTGAAAATAGACTCGGATCTTTTTTTGAAGATCTCGCGCACGCTTCTCTACTTCAAGAAGCAGACGGAGTGAATCGACCGAGTGAAGCGTGGTGATCAGCGGCAACAAGACCTTCACTTTATTGGTTTGAAGTCTGCCAATGAAATGAAATTCGATTTCAGGTGCCATCCCTCTTAGGCGAGCCGACTTGTCTTGAAGTTCTTGAACATAGTTCTCGCCAAACACCCTTTGCCCCTCAGCATAGAGATTTAGAATTTTTTCGTCTGTTTGAAACTTACTGACCGCGACCAACTCGGGCGAAGTAGACGAACGACTTTGCTTAAATGCGTCCGCCATCTTGGTCTGAATTTGAGTAAGAACACTCACGCTTTCCATCCTAATGCCTTCAAGTCTTCTTTCACTTGGGTCATCGGAAGTCCAACGACGTTAGTATAGCTACCTGAGATTTTTTCGATGATCGCCATACCATACCCTTGGGCCGCATAGGCTCCGGCTTTATCGAGACTCTCCCCTTTTTCGACGTACTCGCGAACCTCGGCTTTGGATAGAGCCTGAATCGTCACCTTGGTCTCAACCACTCTTGAAATGATTTTTCGAGCTTCGCCCTTTACGAAGTCCACAATGGTGTACCCAGTGAAAACGGAGTGCGTTCGTCCCTGGAGTTCACTGACCATTTGCATCGCTTCTTTTTCGTTTCTCGGTTTACCTAGATTTTGATTCCGAGGACTCACGACCGTAGTATCAGCTGAAATGATGATTGCAGAGTCCTTCTCAGTCAGTTGGTTTCTCCAGATCTCAAGCGCCTTCTCGCGAGAAAGCCTCTTTACCATTTTTTTGGGACTTTCATGCTTCTTCGGGGTTTCATCCACTTCGGGGACCATGATCTCAAACGGAAGGCCAGCCATCGCCATGAGTTCTTTTCGACGCGGTGAGCCCGATGCGAGAATGATTTTTTTACCCATAAAATTTTGCCTGAAAAAAATGAAATTGATTTTTGAATGAACGGTAATTATCAAACGCTCGGTACAGGAGGGTGACCTGTGTCTTTTGTTTAGCATCACAACGATAAATCAAGCTTGCTCCCCCCTGAAAAATAGTTGCAAGTCCCAGACCCGCTCCGGCTTGTCCTTGTTTCACCGTGTAATCGTTGTCTCGATAATTGATGGAAACGTGGTTTAAGAGCCGGGTTCGATCAAGTGATCCCCACTGATCGGTGACGGTGACTCCGATGTAAAATCCATCGAACCCAATTTTCATTTCAGCAATTTCTTTATCCTTGAGCGCTCTCGACTGACTTCGTTCTGTGAGCGTATAGAGCGGCCGCCCAAACTCATCGCTCGGGGCATCAAAGATGGCGTTCATCAAAATTTCATCAACTGCATTGGCTACAATGTTTGAAATGCGCGGGGGAACCCGCCCTTGAATGAGGTATTGTCTCACGGCTTCCGCCGCCTCTTGCTTTTGATCTGAGTGATCGAGTCTGACCGTTTGAACCCCTCCTTGTTTTCCTAAGAAGCGCTCTAAGTCGTCGCGGCTTTGATCAAAGCTTGCCTTTAAATATCGCCCGTAAAACTTTCCACACTCTTCATGATCATGAGTGGGACGCTGAAAAAAGTTTCCAAACAAAGGGCTTCGAATGAGGTCGCGATTCTCATCCAAAGAACGGTCGCTCATGAAGTGAAACTTGGCCGCGGAAAGTTGCTCACCAAAAATCCCAAATTTTTGCTGGGCCGCGGCTTCAAACGCCTGAACTTTTTCAGGTGAGTTCACATCCAGAAAAATCGCCTTACAATCCTGCTTGGCCAAGTACTCTACGGCCGCTTGAGGATCGGGAATGGTTTGTACAACCGAACCATTGATCGCACCGACCTCCGCCAAAAACGAAGGATCCTCCGGATGATCTGAAATGAGGAGGAAGACATCACTCATCAAATCAATCCTCTAAAAAGTAGAAATATTCTTCGGGATCATCATCAAACTGTGCGCCACAGTTTTCCTTTTCACACTTAGCTTTCGGGACCTGTAGCCCACTTGCCTTAAGCTCCGAAGTCTTACAATTAGCCACAAACTCGTTTTGGCAGGCGACACATGAAAACGGAAGAAGAATGGAGACCACCTCTCCACCACAGGCAAAATTCGAGATCATATTGAGTTGCTCAATAATGGGATAGGCGCACTCAATAAACTTAACTCGAACCCCTTGAGCTTTCAGCGCCTGGAAATATTTCATCCATGTTTTCACGCCGACTGAATTAATCCGAGTCACCGCCCGACACTTAACTGTGAGTTCGCCCTGAATGGGGCCGACCAATTGTTCAAACTGCACATTCTCCTCGATCGTTCCACTGAGTTCGATCAGGAGTCCTTCTTTAGTTTGCTGTTTATGGATGCTTAGCATATTCTTGATTCTATCTAAAATGAGACCATTGTTCACTTTTCTTTTTGGTGTAGTACTACTTCTTCCATCATGCGCCTCAACAAGGACGAACCCACTTCTCAGTCAAGTGAATGACGGTGAGCTCAGTAAGAAGGAATTTAAAACCCTGAGTAAGAAGTCAGCCAAACTTTGGCAGATCCGGAATGAGCCCGGAGCTCTTGAAGAGTTTCTTTCCATAGAGCAAAAAATCGCAAACTCAAAACAGAGCGAACAAAATGACTTTGTCCTGCTTTCTCGAGCCGAATACTTGCTCGGTGAATTTTTCACCGAGGATGATCACGGCAAAACGCTTCATTTTGAGCGTGCCAGCAATTGGGCAGAAAAAGCGCTCACCTTTAACGCTCGGTTTAAGGATGCTCTCCTGCGGCAAAAACTGCCTACCGAACTTGCGCTCGATGTGCTTGAGAAGAAGGACAGTGAGGGACTGTATTGGCTCGCCGTTTCTCTTGGAAAGTGGGCTAGCCGAAAAGGGATCAGCACCTCACTCAAGTATAAGGATCGAATTAAAAAGATGGTCGATCGCGTCGCAATCCTCAATCCCCATTATCTATTTAGCGCTGTGAATCGCTATTATGGCGCTTTCTACGCATCGCTTCCGGGATTTAACGAAGAGGAGCTTCGCTTAAGCCGGAGCTACTTTGAAAAAGCAATTAAGCTAGGCCCCGACTATTTTTCCAATCATGTTTTATTTGCAGAATATTACGCAAAAAAGGTGGATGATCAGGCTCTCTTCAGGAAACACCTGGAAGTTGTAGTGAAGGGGAACCCGCATCACTTAAAAGATTTCTACCCAGAACAAATTCTCGAGCAGATTCGAGCAAAGAAGCTACTAGAAGGAACTAAGCAACCATGAGCTCTACTGATAAACCCGAAGAACTATTTCTCTCTAACGGAATCCCTGTCATACTCCAGCACCTCGATAGCCCCGTTGGAACTTTCCATTGGTGGAATCTGACCGGTAGCACGGATGAACAACCCAAAGAAGCTGGCTTTGCTCACTTTCTTGAGCACATGCTCTTTAAAGATGCAGGCGCCAAAGAAACAGGCGTTGCATCGACCGGCAAGACTGCCCGAGTGATTGAATCCCTGGGGGGCGAAATCAACGCCTACACCACTTTTGATCAAACCGTTTATCACGTCACTTGTTCTGAGCAATATTGGGAGAAGGTCATTGATCAATTTGGGATTATGGCGAAGCCGCAGAAATTTCTGAAGGAAGACTTCACTCGTGAGCGCGAAGTGATCATTGAAGAGCTCCGCCGTGGCGAAGACTCTCCTGATCGCCAGCTTTATCAAGAGCTCTTTCGCTTAACTTACAAAAAGCATCCCTATGGCCGCCCAGTGATCGGGTTTGAGAAAGTTTTGAAAGCAGCCACCGTTCAAAATCTAGAGTCTTACTATAAGAGAAATTATGTTTCATCGCGCATGGGGCTCGTCTTAGTTGGCCCCATTAAAGATGAGACTGGATCAAGAAAGAAGAAGCTCATTGCGCTATTAGAAAAGCGCTTTGGAAAGGGCGTGATCCCGAAGCGAGCTGCACCTTCGACTCATAAAATTGAAGAAAAGCAAAAACAACAGGCCCGATATAAATCAAAGCACTTTGACATCAAGACCCCTGAGCTTGCGATTTCATTTCGTGTCCCCGAGCTCACTCACCACGATGCTCCTCTTTTGGATGTATTGGCAGGAGTTCTGGGATCCGGTGATGCTTCTCGGCTCTATCAGAAGATGTTTTACGAGAAGTCACTCGTGACTGATATCAGCGCAAGCGTGTACATCCCAAAAGATTCGGGCATGTTTCTATTCTCTGCTGAGCTTAAGAAAACCGAAGACCTAGAAGAAGTCGTTCGCACTCTCGTGGATGAAATCAAAAAGGTCGCAGCGGGCGATATCAAAAAAGAAGAATTAGACCGAGTGATCACGAACATCGAAAGTGAGAAGCTCTATTCTACCCAAACCGTGGATGGGCTTGCTGGCCGCCTTGGGTTTCTGAAGTATTCTCTTGGGGACCTTCGTTTTGACACTGACTATTTAGA
>CAIOKW010000094.1 GCA_903858975.1 Oligoflexia bacterium
AGGAAGCCGCAATCGATGACACACTCTTCATCATCACGATCAAAAGCAGTGCGAGTAGCATCGAGTTTTTCTTGAAAGCCATCCCCATTCGATTCCCTTACCTAATTTTGAGATTTTAAAATCGCATCAACCGAAATGCTGGAGGTTTGATTATGATCTGTGATGGTATCAATTGTCTTTAAGTTTGCTTGCCCTGCGATTTGATAAATTTGCTCCAACCGCAAATGAATCTGTACGGAAGACGCCGTCGTACAGCGGGATTGATCTTTTGCCTGAGTCAAGTCC
This sequence comes from Oligoflexia bacterium, assembly GCA_903858975.1. Lineage (GTDB taxonomy): Bacteria > Bdellovibrionota > UBA1018 > UBA1018 > CAIMNF01 > CAIMNF01. The sequence continues at coordinate 286 of CAIOKW010000094.1, forward strand.
GTATAGGTTTTTGGCAGAGTTCCCGCGACAGGGGTGTTCGCTCCACACTTTACCAAAAGTGCTGCCCGAAGAAGAACCGGGCAACGCTTCATCTCATCGATCGTCGTCGGATAACGCCTCTTTCCTGATAATTTAGAACGAATGGCATCGATTCCATCTGGAAGCGGATAAGCCTGGCCGATCGGGGACTTCGTCGCCCCATCAATTTTATAGGGCTGAATTCCCTCCGTAGGTGCCACGAACTCACTAAACTCTGAACAGTATTTTCCTTCTGTGGTGTAGAACCCCGTCAAAGCCTGCTTTGATCCCGAAGGCCCTGTCAGCAGGAGCGCATTCATTTTTCCACCATTGACCAAGTCATCTGATGAAGCCCAAAGCTCGTTAAAATTTGCGAATTTTTGTGAGGCATTTTCGATGCAGTCATATTTGGCAAAGGCATCACTCGGACCTAAGCCGTGCATACAGCATTTTAATTTCTGATTTACGAATTCATCGAAAACTTCACCCGAAGCCACCGAAGAAACCGTTCCTCCAGAGGCGCAAGTATGTAAAGTTTGATCAATCGTGCACATTCCTGCACCCATATTAAAGCCCTTGAGGCAAACGCCAGCCGAAATCTGGAAGGGGTCTACCACGGTCACCGTAGTACCGGAACCGCTTACGACACTCACTACAGTACCGCCACCCGAGGTTGTTGAAGAAGTCGTACCTATATATTGAGGCGGACAGGTGTGAGGTGCCGTTAAACACGAACCGAAAGCCCCCGAAGTGCAACAGCCCTGAGATTGAGTCATCGTCCCGATTTGCCCTTGAGAACCCATACACGCGTCTCCGACATTACAGGTAGTGGAGGCAACTGGGGTTGTGCCTACATCACAACTTGAAATCGGAGGAGCTAAACACACTTGGGTTGAACCTTTTCCACCGACACAACAGCCTTTGTTCCAGGTTCCAGTGAGTCCCGCTTGATTCGTACACTGAGTGCCGTCTGCGCAGGCAGGCAAAGCTGTGGCCACAGAGCTCGTGGTCGATGACACTCCTTTAGAGGAACACGTAATCGGAGGAGCAAGGCAGGTCTGCGTTCCTTTGGCTCCACCCGTGCAACACCCCGAAGTCCAAACTCCACTCGTCGATGCGTTTGAACACGCATCTCCCTCAACACAAGCCGCAGAAATCGACGCGCTCGTGGTACCGCCCAAAGCCGTCGCCGTGGCTGTGCTTTGATTCTGGGTTGTGGTCGTGCTCGTGACGGGTGCAAGCGGATCTGTAATGGGAGCCACCAAAATTGGAGTCACCACAACGGGACTGCCACTAGAGATGTTTTGAATGGCATTTGCATGAACCGAGAGCAAACCCACCATAAATAGGAACGTAATTTTAAACATATTTCCCCTTATAAACCTGCTTTTATTTTACCTATCCTTTGGAGAAAACACAAAATAAAGCCCTCAATTGCTTACAGGTCGCAAGTCGATCAACGAAACCCATTGATACAAAGCCTGAAAAGAAAGCATTTCACTCAAATTTAACCTTGCAATTTTTACACAGTGCGTATAGAATGCGTCAACACATGGGAAGCACTTCAGTACTTAGCATTATCAGAAAGCTCAACGAAGAATTCGACGGTAGTCTTGAATTCTTAAATCGTGAGCTCTCCTTCGCAAAGTTCGCAATTGCGAAGACCAATTCAAAAGGCGAGCTTCCAAAAGAACTCTTCACTTCTTCTCAAAGCTTTCCGGCCTTCGATCCTCGCATGCTGGAGCAAGCGCTCAACCTGAAGCAAAGCGTGGTCGAGCCCCTCAATCAAGTTTTTATCGTTCCTTGTATTTTCGAAGGTCAACTCGTTGGCGTTCTCTTTGCGTCCCACCTGAACCAGAAGTGGATTCAAAGCGAGATGATCCTCATTGAACTTGCAGCCACTGAGCTTGCGCGCATCCTTGCTCCCGTTCAACCGGGCCTGACACTCGGATCCGCAATCCGAAGTAAGTCTAAAGCAGCTCGCATTTCTGCAAACCAGGTACAAATGATTGGTAATAGCGAGAAGCTTGATCAAGTTTCAAAGATGATTGAACGGGTCGCTCCCACTACCGCCTCTGTTTTGATCCTAGGCGAGAGCGGAACCGGAAAAGAATTGATCGCTAAAAAAATTCACGCGCTGAGCCCTAGAAAAGATATGCCCTTCGTGGCAATCAATTGCGGCGCCATCACTGAGAGCCTGCTGGAGAGCGAGCTTTTTGGTCATGAAAAAGGTGCTTTCACTGGCGCAGTCAATACCAAGAAGGGCCTCGTTGAAATCGCAAACGGCGGAACGCTCTTTTTAGATGAGATCGGCGAAATGGCGCTTTCACTTCAAGCAAAGCTCCTCCGCTTCCTTCAAGAAGGCGAAATCTATCGTGTGGGCGGCAAAGAGGCAATCCATGTTGACGTTCGCATCTTGAGCGCAACGAACCGCGACCTTGAGAGCGAAGCACGCACCGGCAAGTTCCGCGAAGATCTTTATTATCGCCTGAACACCATCACCATCAAGTCCCCTGCACTTCGCGATCGCAAAGAAGACATCACGGCCCTCATGGACTACTTCGCTCCTGGCCTTTTAAACCAAATTTCTAAAGAAGCGATGAACTCACTTCAGCAGTACCCTTGGCCCGGAAACATCCGTGAACTTCAGAACGCGGTTGAGCGCATGCGCATCCTTTCCGGAGGTACGAAAATCGAACTTTCGGACCTTCCCCTTAATATTCGTAACCACGCCCAATTAAAACTGGACGCAAGCATGGCGGGAGCCCCACCGGTAGAGATGCCACTCGAGGACCTCGAGCGAATTCACATCCTTCGTTGCCTTGGGCATTTCGAAGGAAACAAGACGCGCGCCGCGCAATCACTCGGAATTACGATTAAAACTCTCTATAATAAGCTCCATCGCTACGGAATTTTAGACAAATCGGAAGCAAACCTGTAAAACAAACCCTATTCGGAGGAAGTAAAACCATGGCAAAAGCAAAAAAAGAAATGACCAAGACCAAGACCAAGACCACTAAAGCAACAGCAGCGAAAACCGCTGCTAAACCTGCAAAGGCGGCTGCTAAGCCCATGGCTAAATCCACCAAGAAAGCAGAACCAAAAGTGAAACTTGCAATTCTCGAGACCAAAAAGGGCGATAAGAAGTCTAAAGAATTAGAAGTGAAAGCTGAGCTCGTGACTGAAGCTCAAGCCACTGAAGAAGATGAAGATGAACTCGAAGCAGCTGCAAGCTCAGGCGCTTCCCAAGCGGGACTCGCGATGGCCGCTGCCACTGCTGGCGCTGAAACGACTGCAGGTTCATTGAAAAATTTCCGTCATCACCCAGACATCGAAAACTTTTACCGTTTTATCTATGAAAATGATCTTCGCTACGAAGCGCTTGAGATCATCGATGTGATGGCCGCTCAACGCGAAACCATCAAAATGAACAAAGCAGCAAGAGCGCGCGCGCTTTAGATCTTATTTGCTAAAATTAAAAGACTTGGAAGTGGGTGGCCGTGCGAAGGATTCGCAGTCTGGCGACCCACTTTTTTTATGATAAATCCAGTTTGCTCAATCATCGAACACATGGCCTTTTCGGTCCAAGGGTGGATAAACCGAGAAGGTCCCGAAAGATCTCCCTCCCGATCCTGATAGCTCTCGGTTCCTTCATAGACCACAACCCCTAAAACCCCTTTCGACTTTAAACCTCTAAAAAGGGTCGCCACAATTCTCTGGGTCACTTCCGTTTCAAAATGGTGAAGCGAACGATTGGCCCAGACCCCATCAAACTCGGCTTCCTTTAAGGTCAGGAAGAAAAAGCTCTTCTCCAGGATCGTAATCCCTGGGTTTTGAATCCGGGCCAACTCAGCCCGGGCCTTCGATCCTTCAATCCCCACGCCCTCGATCCCCGCCTTATTCATATAATGGAGGTCAACTCCTGAACCGCAGCCCAAATCCAATACACGCGCTTTTGGGTGCAGCTCCTCCAAAAAGGGGACTAATTCAGCCGGGTTCTTATTCTTAAGGTCAAGTTCAGCCAGGCGGCGAGCATGGTGATCGTAATATTGCGTAGAGTCTAAGCTTTTCATTTGGTCCCCATTCGGCTAGAAGTTTACACCCATGAGAGAGAGAATCAAAATGTTTCAGGCAATCTTGACCTTGTTCACCTCCTTACTGGGATTCCACGCCAAAGCCCAATGCCCGGATGCAAACCTTCACGAAACTTCGCTCGATTGTCCTTGGGCCGAAGTCACTCGTTCGTTAGTTGGGGTCACGGATCTGAATCAAATTCGAACAACACTTGAAACTCGGGTTCCAGGAATTCTAAAACAAATTGAAACCGATCATCAGACTCCTGAGATGTTCCAACTTTGGGGCATGAGCAGAAACATCGATGAGAGCAATCTCTCAAACGGTAGAAAAACTGCACCCGTAAACCTTCTTCAGTTCTTCAGTTCCATTTGGAATGTTCACTATGATGAGACCTTCACTTTTGGTCACGCAGGACTCACCCACACCTACGGTTATCTTTTTAGCATCATGGACACCCCTTACGGATACAAGCGTGCGCGCTACGTACAGGACGAAATCGAAAGTGGCTTTGGGCTCACGGATGGACTTTTTTCAGGAACACCCACCGCAGGAACGCTTTTCTCTAATCTCCCTGTGTTTGCTGGAAAGATCGCCTTTCGAGATCACGACCACGGAAAAAAACTCCTTCAAGATGTGATTGAAGACTTGGGCTCGCGCGCGGTCCCTGAGATCGTCAACTATCCTTACGCTTCTTTAAAATTAAAGCGCTTGCTAGAGACCGCGAGTAACTCTGAGTTCACGCTCGAACTTCGAACGGACATTGTTGATTTCCCGAAGGCAAATATTCACGGACAAAACTCAGCACTCCTCATTTACTCGATCGACTACCGAAAAAACGGACATGATCGCTCTCACCCTCGTTTGATCACCGCCTTCCCTGTGGCTGCAGGTTTTGCCGATGGGGTCTTTAATCCAAAAAACCTGGGAGACAACGTCCCCCTTAAACTCAAATACAACGCCGCACTCCCGGACACCATTCCGGCTGAATTAATGATTGGAAAGCGAACCATCGTAGAATGAACTCAAACTCCATAGCTATCTCTGTTGATCAAGTCACTCGAAGCTTTCGCTCTGTTCGTAAGGAAGAGGGTCTGCGGGGAACGATGAAGCTTCTCTTTAATCCAGAGTACGTGACCCATGAGGCCCTGAAGGGTATCAGCTTCACTATCCCTAAAGGTGAATTCACAGGACTGATCGGCGCGAATGGTGCCGGCAAGACTACGCTTCTAAAAATCCTCTCAGGCCTAATCCCTCCCACTTCGGGAGAGGCTCGAGTCTTAGGCTTCACTCCTTTTGATCGCTCCCTTGAATTCAGAAAACAAATCTCGATTGTCATGGGCCAGAAGGCTCAGCTCTGGTGGGACCTCCCTGCGATTGAAGCATTCGACCTACTTCGTGCGCTCTATCAGATTCCAATGGATGTCTATAAGAAGCGAGTTGAGGAACTCACCACGCTCCTGGATGTCAGTAAGATGCTGAACACTCAGATTCGCCGACTCTCTTTGGGCGAGCGAATGAAGATGGAAGTCATCGGCGCAATCCTTCACCTCCCAAAAGTGATTTTTCTGGACGAGCCCACCATTGGTCTTGATGTGCTTGCTTCAAAGAAACTTCGCGAATTCTTAAAGGCTCACAACCAAAAAGAGGGCGCAACCATCATCCTCACGAGCCACAACATGGATGACATTTCAGAGCTCTGTAAACGCATCATCCTAATTAAGGAAGGTGCGATGATCTATGATGGCGATCCACACACGCTCACTAAGCAAGACGAGTGCGTCCTTCGAGTGAAGCTCTTAAGCGAGCCGACTCTGGAAGAGATCTCGAGCAAGACCGACATCGCGCTTGATCGGATCTTGAAAGACGAGGAAGACCAAACCACTTATCTCCTCTCGATTACTCGCTCCCGAATCACTGAATACTTCCAAAAACTTCTGACCCACTTTGAAGTCGCGGACATTGGAATCCAGGAAGCCTCGCTTGAGCGCGTAATCCAGAAGATCTATCAGAACTAAGGACGGATAAAATGAACTTAGCCTGGGCACTGGAATGGCGAATGGCCGCAATTAAAAATGGAATCAAGGGTGCACTCGCCTATCGAGGAGAGTTCCTGGTGGGTCTCATTGGGTCTGCAATTGTTCCCGTTGGGATTCAACTCATGCTCTGGTACGCAATCTTCCAAAGTGGGAACACCACTCACTTTGCTGGAATGGACTACCCGGAGCTTCTTGCCTATACCTGGACCTCTCTCCTCTTCAGTCAAATCAGGGGTGGTGATTATGATTTCGAATTGATCGAACAGATTCGTACCGGCACCCTCAGCAACTTTCTCCTTCGCCCGGTAGGGGTGGTGGAATTTGTTTTCTTCCAAGGATTCGGAGAAAAGCTCTACACCGCACTCGTGTGCTTGTTCTTTGGACTGATCGCTACAATCTTCACCAAACTCACCGTGATCCACTTATTGATGGGGCTCTTTCTTGCGATTCTTGGAAATATTATCGCCTACCTTCTCGGAGCATCCTTGGCTGCAGCCGCCTTCTATTGGGAAAACGCCTTTGCTGTTCTCATGGTGAAGAACATGGTCGTGAGCCTTCTGTGCGGAGAAGTTCTTCCCTTGAGCATCGTTCCTGAGAAGTATTCGTTCATTTGGAAAAGTACTCCCTTCTATCTTTTCGTCTACGGACCGACTCAGATCGCGCTCGGTAAATGGGATACGCATCAGTTTTATGCTGAAGTGGGATTCGCGCTTCTCTGGATCCTAGGATTTTGGGCAGCTCTAAAGATCCTTTGGACCTACTCGATTAACCGCTATCAAGGGATTGGGGGCTAACATGAGCATCTATTGGGATGTCTTTAAGACGAGCCTTAAAAATAATTTCGTACGGGAATTCATCTATCGCTCTAATACGATCGCATTAACGATTGCGGACATGATTTGGGTCGTAGTCGAGTACGCGTTCTTTGAAGTGATCTACAGCAACACGATGGTGATCAATGGCTGGAGTAAGGATCAAGTTTTCTTCTTCTTGGGACTCTTTATTTCTAGCGACTCCCTCTTCACGACCTTCTTCCAGCGTTCCTTTTGGACCTTTCCCTACATGATCAACCAAGGGGACTTAGATATCCTCCTCACGAAACCCGTGAGCCCCGTATTTTTAGCCACCTTTCGGGATATTAACTTCACCCAGATCGTGAACTTATTTCTAGGCCTCTACATCATCCACCACTATGGGGCTTCAGCCGGTTTTGCTGGCGGGATCGCCTGGATTGGGGTTGCGTTTTGGGTACTGATTGGGCTTCTCACTCAATACTTAGTTCGCTTCTTCTTTGTGATCTGGGTGTTTTGGATCGAGCGCGGGATTACCGTTTCACGCCTTTACTACCAATTCTATGCACTCGCGAATAAGCCCTCAGGACTCTACCCGAAGTCCGTTCGTTATCTCATTAAGACCGCACTCCCTTTTGCATTCATGGGGTCCGTCCCGGCGGAAGTTCTTACGGGCCGCGGAAGCTCTTGGAACCATCTCTTAGTATTTGGAGTTCTCTCCGCTTACGCGCTGGTGGTAATGCAACTCTGGAAGCGTGGACTTCGTCGCTATCAAAGCGCGAGCTCGTAAAATGAGTGGTCGCCGTGGCGACCAGATCAAACATCACCCGAAGCCCGCTCGATCCCCATTGATCATCAAATCCATTTCTTGATCGCCGTGGCGACCGATTGAATCTGAACTTTGGTCGCCACGGCGACCGAGACTTTTTACTCACACTCGAAAATCATGTTCAGTTCGATCCGTAATTCCATTCGGTCGCCGCGGCGACCGGTTCTGCAATTTTATATTTTGTTTGTATATTGACGGAGAGTGAATACAATTATTTTGACAGATCAAGGAGGCATCTATGTTTAAAGAAATGTTATTTACACCCAATGAATTTGCACAGCTTGCAAAACTCGATAAGAATTTAATCCCTGCTCTTGAGAGCAACGGGGCCATTAAAACCCACAGAAAACGAATCGGAAATGTTGACCGCAAAGTTTTAAGCCTGGAAGAAGTTCAAAACTTTTTCAAAATGCTGCGCGAATTTGACCTCGCCACACACGAAGAAAATATGGCTAGCAACATGGGCGCGGGTGCTGAGTCTGCGGGAAGCGCCATCATCGTAAGTGAAGCAATCGCCGCGGCGACCAAGCATGTTGCGGCGCATCCAAGCCATAAAGCTCAAATGTTTTACAACGTAAAAGGCGGAACAGGTAAGTCCACCCTTACGGCGCAGTTCGTCATGATGGCTTCTCTCTTAGGCTATCGCGTACTTGCGATCGATCTCGATGGTCAAGGACACCTGAGCGTGAATCTGGACATTCTGGACGCTCACGAACGTCCCACCATCTATGATGTGCTCATCAATGATCTTCCGATCGACCAAGCCATCATGAATGTGGCCCCTGGACTGGACCTCATTCCGGCCAATCTTCAACTTTGTAACATTGAGATCCCTCTCAATAACAAAACTCGAAGAGAATATCGCCTTTCTGAAGCGATCGCGAAAATCTCAGACCAATACGATCTCATCATCGCTGACACGAACCCTGCAGCTTCTATCCTGAATGGCTCCATGCTCGTTGCATCAGATCGCGTGAATGTCATTTGCGCAACCAATCCACTATCTTTTCATGGAATGTCGCTTGTAATGGCAACCATCGAAGAAATGCAACGCGAATTCCGTCGCTCACTCGACGTGAAGATCATTCCGAATATGTATGACAATCGCGAAGTGATCAGCCAGGAAGTGCTCGGAGAACTCCGCTCACAATTTCCTGATCATTGCGCTAAAGCCGTGATCAATCGTAGCGCCGACCTCAATGAAGCCACGAAACGAAGAACGACGGTTCTTGATGTCAACACCAAGGGAACTGCAGCAAATGACATCAACGAACTTACTCACGAACTTTTAAAATAATTGATTCACGGAGGATCACATGGAAACTAAAAAAGAAGCAAAAACCCGTCAAGGAAGCGGATATTTGAAACAGCTCTACGCTACTGCTCGCACGAGCGCTGACAACACCCATAGCGGATTAAAAGGTCTCACTACCTTCCTCGTTAATTTCGTTCCTGTAGATAAAGTGGATGCATCTGAACTCCAAGTCAGAACTCACTTCAATGATGCAGAAATCGAAGCACTCGCTCACTCGATCAAGGAACATGGCGTACTCCAACCCATTCTCGTTGTTCAAGACGGCGACCGCTATAAAGTAATTGCCGGTGAACGCCGCTTGCGCGCTTCAAAACTTGCAGGACTGGAGCGCATTCCAGCGCGAGTCATTCACTCTACTGATAAAGCAGTTCACGAAATTGCACTTCGTGAAAACCTTGATCGCGTAGACCTCCATCCCATCGAAGAAGGTGAAGGCTACAACTCACTGATTACTGCTGGCGCTTACACGAGCCACGAAGCGATCGCAACCGCATTTGGAAAACCAAAATCCAGAATCACGGAATGCATGGGCTTTACCCGTCTTCCAGAAGCAACTAAAGTCATGCTTCTAGAAAAAAACCTTAAAAGCCGGGCACTCCTCAGAACGCTTCTCAACACTCCAGTGGAAGAGCACATGGCGATGATTGCGAAAGCCACTCACGAAGACGAGAACACGCTCGTCCTTGCCACTGCAGGAAAAGTACTGAAAACCAATCAAACCAAAACCAGCACTGGCCCAAAACCTTTTACTTTTGCCGTCACTACTAAGAAAGTAAAAATCCCAGGATTCACCTGGAAAGCGGGCGAAGGAAAAGAGCGCCTAGAAAAAGCTCGTGAAGAACTCTACAAGCTTACCGAAGCTGTCGAGAAAACTCTCGCGAACTTGAAATAACGCTCAATTAGTATTCAAAACAAAAAAGGCCTGGCTGCTTCATCTGCAGCCAGGCCTTTTTCTTTAGGACTAATTCCCGTTTCCATTCCCATCTGAATCAGATGGATGAGCATTATCTTTTTTGCACTGAAGACTTTGCTGCCAAGTCTCCGCATTCTTTTCCGCATAATCTGAATAAAGAATGGTTCCAAGCGCTCGCACGAAAGCGGGATCATTTGAAAAAATTCCATATTCACGATTCATGGTCAAACTTGTGGTCGACCCATTTACTGAACCCACCCACGCAAAAAGGCTATCTACTAAAATGGCTTTCGCATGCAAGTAACCCGCATGCCCTGCAACACCGATACTCGCATTAAAAGTCTTCGTATGAATACCTGCTGCATCAAATTCTGAGTAGATTCGAGTCCAAGTATCCATCGCTGATTGATCTGGACGACCAAAGGAACAGGCGCTTGATACCATGATGAAAACTTTTACACCCCGCTTCGCAGCACGAACCAGCGCTGCGTTCATAGTAGGGTCTTTGAGATATTGGTTTTCGATTTGGATCGTTTTCTTGGCAGAATCGATAAATCTCACAAGTGGGTCTAGTGAAAAAGGGCTCGCAGTAATCCGGCCCCTCGCCGTACTGACCACTCCCCGAACATCCACTGCGCGATCTTCGATATCTGAAATCACTAGCGACTGCACTGACTTTACGACCACAGGATCTCGGGTCACCACTGTGTAATCACGATTACAAAGCGCCGGTTTCTCTGCTTCATCACAAAGGTTTGATGGATTAAAATTTCCCGTGCTGAGAAGGAGTAAATTCGAATCAGAGATCATGACTTTACCGTGTTGAAAACAAATACCACCACCGGAACCACAAAGACCTTTGTCAAATGGCACATACGTTCCGCCATGAGAACGAACAAACTTAACAAAATTCTTAGCTTCAACGCACTTTGCATCGTCATTCGCCGATGAAGCCGTAAAAACCTGGCAAGCATCTCCAAATGGGGTCGGCTCTTGAACAATCCGAAGCTTAACTCCGCGATTCATCGCAGCCTCAAGGGCTTGGAAAATTTTTGAGTCTTTAACGGTGTAAACTTCCATCTCCAGAGTAGACTTCGCGGAATTAATCATCTGAAGGTGAGGCGCACCTGAGGAGTTTTCGTAGAATCGATCTAAGGTCTGCGCGAAAACGGGCAACGCAGTCACCTGTAAAAGTATCGCTAAAGTGATCCCAAAAATCTTAGATTTCATTTCACTCATCCCAAACTCCCTGCCCTGTTCTGCCAGATCACCCTGCAGGTTTCAAGCGAAGGTTCATCATTCTTGAAATTAGTTAAGCATATGAAATCAAATGGCTTTTCAAGCCCAGAATCCCGCAAACCTGAGTCCGTTAGCAGATCGATGGAACCCCATCGCTGGATCCGCTGACCTGAGGCCTGAATTGAATTCCAAGTAATAAACATCAAGCCTATAGAAGCAATAAGCGTTCCAGCCCATCTCGCACCCAAGCCTTCCCTGACCCGGGGTCTGTCTAAAGTTTGGTCAGGTACCTATTTCCTATTCAGCCGAGAAGTACCTAGAACAAAAAAGCGGCTGCCTCGCAAATTGCGAAGGCAGCCGCTTCAAATTCAACTTCCAACAACTCTTACTTCGATTTGATTTCTTTTACTTTTGCAGAGCTCAGAATCAACTGAATCGTCAACTCTTCACGCACGCGATATTCGAAGTTTGAGCGATCACGAGGATTCGCTTCGAAACGATCTGCAAGCGTCTTCATGTCTGTTCCGAAATTTTCAGCCATTTTTTTCATTTCAGCTTCCATATCAGCAGGCTTCACTTCAATTTTTTCTTTTTTCGCAATTGAATCAAGCAAGATCCCAGCGCGAACTTGAGTGTCTGCACGGCCGGCGCCCCGTACGCGTCCGCGGCCCACCACTCGACCAGAAAGCGGTCGACGGGCGACCCGCCGTCGTCCCAGGGGGCGCTCCAGGCCACGTCGAGGGTGTCCCACGCCGCGTTGGTGAGGCTG
>CAIOKW010000095.1 GCA_903858975.1 Oligoflexia bacterium
GCCATTACTGAATTTGGAAATGAAAGCCTTACGCTTCAAGATTTTTGGACTGACTATTTTTCTTGGCCAATAGAGAAAGCCGGTATTATTCAGGTTTCAAATCGTTTTGGTGTCGCTCCACCGTCAGTAAAGCCTGCATATGTCATGCTTTGGCGTAACGATGCCTCAAGTCCCACCCATTTCTTTGGCCCCTTTCCAGGTCAAGCGCTCAATCAAAACTTTAAGGTGCTCGTTCAAAAAAATCTCTTCGATTTCCTTGAAGATATGGGTTCTGCAGGAGGATCTTTACCCATACGTACCGCCAAATAGGGGTGTTTTTGTTGCCATTAGAATTGGTAAAATGATATAAACGGGGGATGAGCAAGAATCCCCATCAGGCACCATTTAATCCAAACGATATTGATGCGATCAAGAAACAAGTTTACCGCCCAAAAAAATCAGTGGTGACTGCCGGGATGCCTTATGCCAATGGGCCCCTTCACTTGGGGCACTTGGCTGGGACCCATATCCCGGCCGATATCTATTCCCGCTTCTTACGCATGCTCATTGGCGCTGAGAATGTTCTGTATGTTTGTGGAACTGATGATCATGGATCCACGAGTGAACTGTCAGCGATGCAAGCACGAAAGCCAGTTCAGGAATTTATCGGTGAAATTCATGCAAAACAAAAAGAAACGCTAAAAAAGTATTCGATCGCCATGGATGTTTATACGGGGACATCTCGACCTGAGTGTTTTCCGGAGCATAAGGAGTTAGCCCAGAACTTTATTCGAAAGCTTCATCAAAACGGGATGCTGGAAAAGAAGACTTCACGTCAATGGTTTGATCCGAAGCTTTCACGTTTCCTTCAAGATCGACTCGTAAATGGTAAATGCCCGAATCCGAAGTGTGAAAATGAAAAAGCCTATAGTGACGAGTGTGAGCAGTGCGGAACTCATTATGATCCGTCTGAACTCCTCAATCCGAAGAGCACTGTGAGTGATGGTATTCCTGAGCTGAGAGACACCGTACATTGGTGGCTCGATATGTGGAAGGTTTCTGAGCTTCTTCGCGCTTGGATTCAGACCAAGGAAAAAACTTGGAGACAGGCGCTCTTTAACGAAGTGATCAACACCGTTTTGCCGGCCCTTAGTTTTGATAATATCCATGAACCAAAATACAAGGAATTGAAAGAGACGCTTCCAAAGCACAAGAGCAAATATGCGGCTGGAAAGAAAGTAGCCTGTACTTTTGAAAATAAAGAAGACATGGCGAAAGGGATAAAACTGTTTACTGAGAATGGAATTCCTACCACCATTCAAGATTCCTGGGCTCATCGATCGATTAGCCGAGATGCGCCTTGGGGGATTCCGATGCCCGAAGATGTCGATCCAGAAATGAAAGGGAAAACCCTTTATGTTTGGCCTGACTCCTTGATTGCACCGATTTCATTTACGAAAGTAGCGCTCAGAGAAAAAGGCAGAAACCCTGAAGAATACGCATCGTTTTGGAAGGATCCGGCTTCCCGCGTGTCTCAGTTTTTGGGGCAAGATAATGTTTACTTTTATGTGCTGATGCAAGGGGCAATGTGGATTGGCTCCCAAGAGGATATCACCCGTTTACCGAAAGAAGGTGAACTTCAAATGACAGAAATTTTGAGCTGCTATCATTTGATGGTTGAGGGTGAGAAAATGAGTAAGTCTAAAGGTAATTTTTTTACCGGTGATCAGCTCATTCATGAGATGGGGTACACCGGGGATCAGGTTCGGTATTTTTTGTCGTTGTTAACTTTGGCCGAAAAATCATCAAATTTTGATCGAGCGACTCTGGATGAGCGAAATAAGTTTTTGGCGGGACCCATGAATGCCGCATTTGAGAAGCCGATCTCTGCCTGCCATTCTAAGTTTGGTGGCAAGGTTCCCGAGGGTGTGCTGAATGAAAAGGTTCAGCTCGAGACCGCTCAGTTGATTCGAAAGTATCTGCGCTCTATGGATCGTGCTGAGTATGCGGTGTTACTCGGATTAATTGAGAACTATGCTCGTCAGATTAATAGTCTCTTTACTCAGTTCAAGCCGCATGATGATCGTCAGCCTGAAGACGTGCGTAGAAACGCGCTCTATTCGTGTTTCTATGTGCTAAAGAACTTGATGATCATGCTCTATCCCTTTGTCCCAGAAACCATGAACAAGCTTCGTGGCTCACTCAATCTTCCCGAGAACGTATTCTCCATTGATGAGCTCGGATCGGGGATTCCAGCGGGCCATGTTATTGGAGCTCAAGTAGAATACTTTCCAGGTGTTTTGTTGAAGTAGTATCTACTCGGCGTCAGGGGCAACTTGGTTATTTTCTTGTGCACAATCGCGGACGGGATCGTCGGTGGGTACCTTCACGCCTTGGTTTTCACAAAGCATGCTATTCACTTTTGCTCTCGCTTGGCTGAGGTTTTGTGAGCATTGTTTAGGGTCGGTACCGCAGCCTGAGTTGAATTGTTTGACGAGCGCTAGAATTTGCACGTCCTTTTGGTTCGCACTCGGAGCGATTGAGCTGACATCTACGAAATTTTCTGAGCATGAATTGTAAAAATAGCGTTGCCCAAGGGAACTATATTCTGATTCCCCTGTTGCGCCTTGGGGACCGACGGCACACGAGGGAGCGATGGGAGGCGTGCAATAACAGCTGTTTTTATCAATTGAATCAATCACCGACTTATCTTTGCTGGCCTCTTCGACTGTAAAAATCTTAGCTAATTTCTGAGATTTGTTGGCGCAGCTGCAATCCGCACAATTGGAGATTTGGTGGACGCCTGGTTTTTGGAGGTTTCCAAATGTCGGCGATTGAGAAGTGGTGTTTTGATCATGGAAATGCGTGATGCTTCCGTCATAGCGCTCTTTGAATGACGCCGCTCCACTATGTGTGCTCCAACCACTGCCACAGAATTTACATCCAATGTTCACGTTCATGTGAGGGAAGGTGACTTTATTAAACTCAGCTCCTGGCCGACATTCGCCGAGTGAGTACATGGAATCCATCACTCGCTTCATGTTGATGCATTTCATTAATTTCCCAGACTTCCCTCCCTGACTCAGTCCGCTTCCACCTGGAGAGAGTGCGGTCGCCGCTTGAGCGCATTTATTGTCAGCCGTGATTGCCGAATAGGGACTTTGAAAGCGACACTCGCCAATGACGGGTTCAACTTGGGCGACTAAAGTTTTCAGGTCTTGAAAGGACTTTGAGTCACTCGCGCATTCGGGAAATGCGCTCTTCAGGGCTTGGTCAAGCTGAGTGGCGCGTTGGTCTTGCATGGGTTTGAGTGATGCGAGAATGCCATTGTCTCGTACTGCCAGCTTTGCGAGCTCTTCAAATTGTTGATGAGTCACGGGTTCTGTATTTGGTTTTAGCTTTGCAGCGTCAACCATCGTAAACATCGGACGAAAAGCAATTGGGCCACCATTATTGAGTCCTGCAGGGCTCAAATACAGATTTCCTTGATCACAGTTAAATGCACAAGCAGCCGAACCCGAGGTGGTTCCAGCCGCTTTGCAGTGATCGAAATAGAAATATCTAGAACTTTGACCCAGGGTTCTTGGTTGTTGAAACCACTTTAGGGCAGTAGTGCAAAAATTTTTATACTCAGTTCCCATTTCATAATAGGGTCGATCGGGATGCGGAGTGGCGCCGGGGCTTGGTGAAGGCCAGGGTGATTCAACTTTCATCACTGAGTTGTTCAAAGTTGAAAGTGCCTCTCGAACTTGTCGTGCGGCCTCGTATTGCATCATCAAACGCTGTTTCTCTGGGGCCATCTGAGTGGACATGGCCCAGGTGTTTTCATCGGTAATCTTGGAGCCCGTTTGAAAGGACATTCGAACTTCTGCAGTTCTCCAAGTTGCACAATTGCGGATGGGCGCAAATTTTTTATCGCGCATGGCTGATTCTGCTTGAATGCTGGATCGTTTCACCTGGCCAAAAGAGTCTGCCAAGCCGAGTTCCTGGGCAAGGTAGTTAGCCCGATACATTCCAAGCTGCTTGTTGCTTGAAAAACTCTGACCTGAATTGCTGAGGGACGCGGAGAGGGTGCCTGAAATTCCTTCCCCGTCAGTATAGCCGATCACCTGTGCGGTCATGTAGCTTTTGGTGTCGTGATTTACGGTTGGGGCGCCCGCAGTTTCATCGTAATTCATGATTGCCGACTGGTAGCCAGATGCCATTTTAGCGATTTGTCGAATTCGATTGAGATCTTGTTCCTCAGGGCTTCCTTTGGCGATCTCTGCCTTACCGGTCTGAAATAGCCCTCCCTTTCCATTATCTCCCACCTTGGAGATAATTCGCATGCTTTGTTTACCGCCAGGAACGGGCTCGGTCATTTCAATGCACAGATTACTATTTCGATTGAGTCCGGTCTTGTTTTGAACCTGACTCATAAAAAGAAAAGATTCTACTTCAGAGTCGCTCCATTTTTTGGGGTCGCTACCAAATTGATAGGATTGAGCGGAAGGAACGGCGTAAAGGCTAGTTAGAAAAATTGTGAAAATAACCATCGTTTTCATCTTCTTTAGGATAGCTTAAGGACTCAGAAAAAAACAAAGGAAATGGAACCGAAGTTATGTTTTTAGGGGAGAAATCCGCCATTAACCTGAGTGATTTCAATTCCTTCGTAGTAAAATCGAAGGATTTGTTCATGATTCCATTGAAGCTGTTTTGAGTATTGAAGTGCACCCTCTTGAGCCATACCCACCCCATGCCCGAATCCTCTCCCATGAATGATGAAGCCGGATTTATTTTCGATTTTATCGATTAGGGTGCTTCTTAAGTGAAGGGCGAGTCGGAAATCACGTCCTAGGATGGCGTAAGTTTTTAGGTCGGTACCGAGTATGGTTACGGTTAACGCTCTTCCGCTTGCACTCACGTTCTTTGGTTCAATCGAGAGTTCCTTTATGCCGACTGACTCGGGGAGAAGCTTTGCTTTAAAAAGTTTATCTTGGATGTCACCTGGAGCAAATGCTTGGGACCACACGCTTTGAGGATAGAGTGATGGATCGTAGCGTTCAGGTTTAGCTTGGCAGTAGGGAAGGGCTTGAAAAATTTCCTCAGCTGCTGCTGTAAAACCACCGCTATCGGCAGAGAAGTAGGCCTTAATTATTTTTCCAGAAAAGGTCATGACTTGAGTATGGGTATCATCAGCGGCGGAGTCGCTCATTGAGCTTCGCTTTGAGTTTCCAAGATAGGCCTGAGAAGCGACCGTATCGTCGAGATCGTAGGGCAGCCTTTTCCCTCTTCCATTGAGCACACTAAACCATTCGTAGGTTCTCGCTGCAATGGCTTGTGCACGTAAAACTTCGGTAGGCCAGGATGCTTCGACTTCGCTCGGGATGACTCCCTTTAGGTATGTCTCTGGATCCACGATATTTACGACTCTGACTTGATCTGGAGTGATCAGTGCCACAAAGTCGCCAGAATACTCGAAGCTCTTGAGGGGGGCTTTGCGGTGGATGGTGAAGGGTGCTGTACACGAATAATAAATAGTCGCCCCGTCTCCAGAAGTGAGATTGATGACGGGAGCTGGAGCTGAGATAAGGGAACCGGGTTCCCAGTCTTCAATAGGGCTAAGAACGGCCTCGTGAGCTTCGCAAACACCGGAAGTGGTGATCTGAACTTGTTTGGCAGTTTCTTCCCGTCCCTGTGGTATTGCATAAGTGCCGAAGTGAGGAAAGATCAGTACTCGTAGGGTTTGAATTCCTGAAACATCGGTGATGAGAGATGAGAAGCTTTCGAATGGCGTAGGTTCATTTTGATATTCGGGAAGTACTCGGGCTTCAGTTCCAGAAAGTCCTAGAAGCATCAAACTAAAAAGCCACATTTTAAAAACCCTCTCCCTGCTTAGGCATATCAAAATGAATTCGTGTTAGAAAGGATGAAAATCGGTTAAACTAGGAGGGTATGAATCGTTTATTGCCCTTGATTTTCATCAGCTTTTTTCACTGCTCGTGCGCAAGTCCGAAGTATGAGTATTCACCCTTGGTGCGCCCACCGCTTCAAGAGGCGAAAAAGCCACCCGAAAATCCGCCCAAGAAAAAAGAACCTGAAATGGTATGGCGATGTAAAATTTCCAATGGAGCGGGTCGCGTTTTTAAAGGGATCGATGAATCAAGAATTAAAGCAGAGGGAAAAGCTCGACGAGATTGTGGGCTCTCTTCCCGTAACTGTTATTTACTCGATTGTAGCCCACAAGAGTCTGAAGATTAGATTTCTAATTCGGACTTATGCTTGACTTTCAATCCAATCATGAACGGCCTGTTTAAAGTCAACTTGGTCGATCTCTACGTGAGAATTTGAATCATACAAATTCGCGAAAGGGCGAGTGAGAGGATGAAAGTAGGGAACTCCATTTCTCATCTCTAAACCGGGAATCAACATGCCTGGTCTTGGGCTCTTGATCAAAATCAGAGAGGGAACGCGGAATGCCGTTGCGATGTGCATCGGCCCTGAATCCACTCCGATAAAATGCTGAGCCTCTCGGATGATCGCAAACAAGCGGCGGGCCGATCCATGATGACTGGGATCAATGGCGTAGAATTCGGCTCCTGGAATCGCAGTTTCCCCGGGGAGTCCAACCTGAAGAATTCTTGCGTCCCTTGGAATGGATTTAAGCACTTCGGACCAAGCTTCAGAATCCATGAGGGAACTCCATGTTTTTCCCCAAGGATGGATCACCCAAAGATCTTTTGGATTTTTGTGATCCTTAAATAATTGTTGAAGCGTGAGTTTTGCCTCCACGATTTCGGACGGTGAGAGATGGATTTCTGGACGAATCTCATCTTCTTGAAAGGGGAGATCAAAAGACCTGAGTTTTTGGGCAATTAAGTGCCCTCCGCCCGTATTGATGTCATCGCCGAAGAGGATTTTTGGGCCTCTTTTAATGGTTAGCTTCAAAGGGTGATTTTCGAGAACTACCGGATTGAACGCGCGAATAAATGATGAAAGGCTCAAATCAGGGTAATGAGTCGCGAGCTTAGAAAACAAAGGAGTCAGCACGAGAGCATCTCCTAAATTCCTGGATTTAGTACCAATGCAAAGGGACTTAAAGTGCTTTGGGATGGGAGGAAAGAGTTCCGTACGAACAAACTTCGTATATTCCCTTTTTTTGAATCGGTAACCGAGTGAATAAGCCATGCCGCTTCCCAAGATACCATTGTTAGCATGATAGAAAACGAATTAGTCTGAAATTTTACTCAGAAAGTCGATCACGTCTTTAAATCCTAAGCTCTTGGCGAGTGTATTTAAGGTTAGAATTCGGCTATTGCTTCGACCCGCGATAATCTCTCGAATGCTGGATCTCGCAACTCCAGATTTGAAAGAAAGCCACTCGACGGGGTGCCCGCTTTCAAATAGGATTTTATTGATTCTGAGTCCTATTTTGTGCAAAAGGATTTCTTCAGATCGATTGTGCTTCTGAGCGCTATTTGAGGTCTTTTTAGATGAGTTTTTTCGAGGAGCCATACGTTTCTCCTTAACTATAGTGAAAAGGACAAGCCCAGTGCGGCGGTATACCGGACTTTAGTGGTTTAGTGTTTAAAGCCCATTCGATAGCCTTTTCACCATGAAAGAATTGCAATTTGCCGGCCATTTTTATGTAAAAAGTCCGGTGAACCGCCGGATTCGCGGGCTCAATCTGGTATTACCATGCACTATGTCTAACTCAACGCACCAGGGGACAGTGCTGTCCCTACCTGTCATTCTCATCGTGGATGATGAGCTCGAAGTCAGGAAACTCCTGCGGGAGTTTCTAGGTTGGAGTGGGTATGCGGTTCTCGAAGCCGAAAATGGTCATCATGCTCTGAATATTCTAAAAGCTTGCTCTCATGAGCCTAATGATCAGAAGCCTTTCCCAGACCTGATCATTACCGACCTGACGATGCCGGGGATGAGTGGAATGGAACTAATCCAGGCTATTAGGAGTGGGGTTGATTTCAAGACGGAGTTGAGCAGTATTCCTATTCTAGTTTTCAGTGGGAACGTCGATCAAGGCCATCAATGGAAATCTCAAGTAGAGGGTGTGATCGAGAAGCCAATCGATTTTGCTACTTTATTAGAAGTAGTGGATGGAGTTCTGAAAAAAAGAGAATAGCTTTGATTCATTATTATTAATGTCTGGCTTGCGAGCAAATCACCCAAGAGCGAGACAAATCATCCCAAATTCTTTCACCTTCTCAATCACTCCAGGCAGGACTATGATGTTCGCGCATGAACTTCGTTCGAAAAATTGTGAAATGGATCAAAGCTCATCGTCTCGTCAGTCTTCTCATCTTTATGTTTTTGATTGTTGGATTGATCGGATTTCGATTTGTCAAAAACCGCACTGATGGAATACTGACCGATCCGATTACTCGAGGCCCGATTATCAATTCTGTTTATGGAATTGGAACCGTTTTGGCGAACAAGAGTTATCAGCTGAAAGTCGGAGTGGTCAGTACGATTGAAGAACTTTATGTAAAAGAAGGAGATACGGTTAAAAAAGGAGCAGCCTTTGCGAAAATTGATGGCATTGTTTATCGCGCACCTTTTAAGGGAACCGTTACCTATCTACCTTACAAAGTCAGGGAGAATATTTTTAGTAATATCCCGATTTTGACGATCGTGGATCTCACGGATCGGTATTTGATTATTTCTCTAGAACAGCAGGGAGCGCTTCGGGTGCGACACGGGCAATCGGTAAAAATGAGCTTCGATACGATTCGAGAACAAAACTACGATGGAGTGGTTCAATCGGTCTATTCGAATGAAGGGAACTTCTTAGCGCGAATTGATCTGTCGACTCTGCCAGAGCGCATTCTGCCGGGCATGACTGCGGATGTGGCGATTTCAATTGAAACGCGTGAGAAGGTCATGCTGGTTCCGGTGGCTTCTCTCGAGAGAGGGGGGATTGTGTGGCGGAAGAGAGGCAGGGGAATCCCAAGTAAAGTACCCATTAAAATTGGAATCGTGGATAAGGCTATGGCAGAAGTAGTCTCGGGCGAACTGAGCGAAGGCGACCGCTTATTGATTAGAAAGAATAGTTCACTATGATTTTTCTAGCCTTTCGATATCTACTAGAACGAAAGCGACAGACTTTTTTTACACTCTTTGGCGTTTTTTTGGGCTCCATGGCCTATGTTTCGGTTTCCGGTTTTTTTGTGGGGTTTCACGAGTATGTGATTCAACAATTGGTGAACAATTCAGCGCAGGTTCACATTCAAGCAAAACAAGACTATCTGACGACCCATCAGCTCGATGAAGCTTTTTATTCAAAGGCCTATCACCATGTTTTTTGGGAGGATCCACCGTCTGGAACCATTGGGTTCTTAGAGGTGCAAAACCCTCAGAGTTGGTACGAGCGATTGAAGCAGGACCCAAGAGTCGAGGCCTTTTCTCCGATCATGGGTGCACCGGTTCTTTTTACTCTCGCAAAGATCTCTGTGTCTTCATCGCTGACCGGATGTGATCCTTACCAGCAGTCTAAGGTGACCAGTATTGCAGACTATATGGTAGAGGGTAAGTTTATCGATATTGGTGCGGGTGGAAACCGAGTGATCTTAGGAGATGAACTAATGAAGCGGCTTGGGGCAGGGGTTGGTCAAACGGTGCAGGTTTCTGTTGGCAATGCTGAGTCGACCCCTTTCAAAGTCGTAGGCCGGTATTACTTTGGGAATCGTGCAGCAGACTCGATGGCTTTTGGTTCACTTCAAGATGTGCAGAAATTAAACAGAACACCGAATCGAGTGACGGAGATTGCCGTCAGGCTCAAAGACTATACGCAAGCGGCTTCCATGGCGACAGCGTGGTCAGAGATCACTCCCGAACGAACGGAGAGCTGGGATCAACAGAATCTCAATTTCTTTTATATGATTCGTATTCAAAATGCGCTTCGTTTTTCAATGATTGCAGCGATTCTCATTGTTGCGGGATTTGGTATCTATAATGTTCTCAATATGACCGTAAACCAAAAACGACAAGACATCGCGATTTTAAGGTCGATGGGTTATGACACGCTTGAAATTATTACTCTGTTTTTTTCACAGGGTTTAATATTGGGTTCGATTGGGGCGGCTTTTGGTCTTTTCTTTGGTTATTTGTTTTGTCGTTATCTGAAGACCATTTCTTTTATGATGAAAACGGCTTCTAATCCAAACGGGAATCTCATGATTTCGCTTGATCCTTCGCTCTATGTTCAAGGTGCGATTCTCGCACTTTTGGCTGCATCCTTTGCGAGCATACTTCCCGCGCGATCAGCGGGTAAATTGACTCCGATTGAAATCATTAGGTCGGGGGGCTAGCATTTGGGTATTAAAGCGAGTGGTATTGGAAAGGTGATTGGTGATCCACCCACGCGGGTACTTTCTGAGATATCGTTTTCGATTGAGGATGGTGAGTTTGTAGCGCTCACTGGACGTTCGGGTTCAGGCAAAAGTACACTTTTGTACCTTTTGAGTACCCTTGATAATCCGACTGAAGGTAAAATTGAGATCTCGGGTGTTGATGTGAGTGTGATGGATCAAGAGTCACTTCATGTTTTTCGCAATCAACAGGTAGGATTTGTGTTTCAGTTTCACTACTTGATCGCTGAACTCAACACGATTGAAAATGTTTTAATGCCTGCGTTTAAATTTGATGAAGCTTTAAAGCGTAAAAAATATGCCGAGTACCTACTCGAGCAATTTGGGCTCTCCGATAAGCGTCATCGCTTGCCTCGGCAACTCTCAGGTGGCGAGCAGCAGAGGGTGGCCATTGCGAGGGCTCTAGTCATGGAACCTAAATATCTCTTTGCAGATGAGCCTACAGGAAGCCTAGATACCGTCAACGGTGATATTGTTATGAAAATCATTGCTGACGTGAATCGTGACCATAAAACCACGGTGGTAATGGTGACCCACGATCCTGATTTTGCTAAGCAGGCGAGGCGTCAGATCATGCTCGTGGATGGACGAATTTATAAATAGAAATGGCTCATGAACCAAGCGTAGTCTGTAAATTCGGTCCCTGGTCCACCCGTACGCGTTTTCTCATATGCGATATTAAATTCGAAATGAGACCTTGGAAAAATCTGGAACCCAAAACCATAGGTTTCTGCTTGAGACGCATCACTGATTAAATCAAATTTGCCGTACTCTTGTTGCCCGAAGACCCAGAGCCCATCCAGGAGCTCATAGGAGAGCTTTTGCGTCGATGCAAATCCTTTTGTATTGCTTGGATTAGCAATCAATTCTGGGTGTAAGTATTGATAATCAATTTCTGAATGAATGGAGAGTTTTTGGGTGATGCCCCAGAGCCCGAAGACGCCGAGGAGCGTTCGTTGTTGGGTGGGTCTCTTACCGTACCAAAGGTTCCCGCCTATTCTTGAGCGCTCTGATGGAGCGTAGCTACCCTGCATGGCAAATCCTCGATCTTGGCGAGTTTGCTTGTCATCATAACGGCCTAGTATGCCCGTTACGAAGAAAGACCATTCATCATTAATGAAGTTTGCTTCAATATTATAGCTCTCAAAATTGTCACCCAATTGAAGGGGGCCTCGGGTTAAAGATACGTGGTCAGGGGTTTTAATGCCGTAGGCGGGGAAATATTTCCCAACTCTTAAATTGAATAAATCATTGATAGCGTATTGGGCAAAGTGCCGTCTTGCGATAAAGGATACGGTTTGCCCAGGAACGGGTTGCTCAATTCCAAGGGTTGCATCGAGAGTGAGCTTTTTTGCAAGGTTGTGCGCAAACTCCAGGTCCCCCTGCATCAATACTGTCTTCGCTAATCTGATGTTGGGATCATTTCGATAATAATAGACGGATCTAAAGTCTCCGCCCGCTTGAAGTGTTTTTTGTAATGGAGTTTCGGAAAGCGCACCATAAGCAAAGAGGTGTTCTTTTGATTTTTCATCCTTACTTTTGAACAGGGCTAGCTTTTCACGGACGATTTCGCGGCCATATTCATTGAGGAGTCCGCCCCCGGTTTGACTGATATGGCAGCTTCCGCAGTTTACATAACCGTATCGAATCATTTCAGGAAATGCGTGAACAGAGGGAGCCTGAAGAGCGAAAAGGCCTGCAAGTACGAGGAATAGACGGATCACTTTGCTTCACCCTTGACGCTTACTTTTACCGTGTTCTGGATCGTCATCCCCATAAATTCAGGAGGTGTGATTGCGAAGTCAGTTAGATTAATTTCAAACTTTGCGCCAAATTGAGTTTTATCAGCACTGCGGTCAAGTTCGAGTTTGCCTGTGATTTCTTTTTTTACGCCATGTAGGGTGAGTGTGCCTTTGAAATCAAGATCTTTTACTGAACCTGTTTTGTTGAATGGCACTTTGAGCTGATCGAACTTGAATTCTGAGGTTTCGAATTTGTTAACTTCAAAAACTTTTTCTCTCAGATGTTCATCTCTGATTTTCATTCCGGTTTCGAAATCAACAGGTTTTAGCTTAAAAAATCCATCCCATCGGTCCTTCCCTGGGGTCAGCGTGCCTTCTAGTTTAGAGTTTACGCCATGAATTTTTAACATACTAGGTTTCCCAAGGGCAAAAAACTCCACCGTTCCGTTCTGGAGAGTGAGGGGGGCTTCGACTGGTTTTGGTTCAGTAGCGAAAGCAGAGGTGGTGAAGAGAAGGCAAGTGATCAATAGAGGTAATTTCATTTTGGAACTCCGATGGTTTTCCATTTTCTAGCCCCTATTAATTCTCTGCGGGTAGTGTTTGTCAAGTAAAGTGCCCTTGACCCATAGCATTTTGTGAATAAATCTCATCCGGGCGTGCAAGCTACTGTGATGCATGATTTAATGGGCCTAGCCATGAAGAGCTTGATGTTAATTTTGCTATTGTCAGTTTTTGGATCCCTCTCGCCCGTACAAGCACTGGAGTGGCAGGGGCGGATTGAGAGGGTGCGAGATCACGCTCAGATCAGCATGCCTGAATTGGTGCAATCCCTGAGTGGTTCTCCTATGATCATTCTCGGTGAAAAACACGACACCGCGGCGATACAGCTTGCCCAAGCCTCGGTTATCGAGTCCATGGTGTCTACATTGAATATTCAAGATTTTACAACGGCTTGGGAATTCTTGAATTATACCACTCAGGATCAAACGAGGGATGCGTTTTTACGTTTTGTGTCGGGCTCTCTTACGGCGTCAGAGTTGTTAGTGATTACGGAGGGGAATGCAAAACTAATGAATTATGCTCCCATCCTTCAAGTGACCAAAAAGTGGGGTGGGCAGCTCCTGGGTGTAAACCTACCCCGAAGTGATAAGGATCCCGTAGTTCAAGGGGGCCTTTCGGCGGCCTATCCCAACACCGTTCCGCCCGGATTTGAAATGGGAAGTGGAGCCTATTTTGAGAGGTTTAGTGGGGCGATGCAGGGACATGCGACTCCGGATCAGGTGAGTAACTATTTTGCAGCCCAGTGCTTAACGGATGATGTGATGGCTTATCACTTTCTCCGAGATTCCCAATCCAGTGTGCGTTTTTTGGTTTTAGGTGGGTTTCATTCGGACTATTTTGATGGAACGGTTGCTCGAATTCAAAAGCGAGCGCCCGAAAAAGGCGTAGCGGTCGTCCGGTTTATCGATGCCTCAGACTTTTCAGAAGCAGAGTTACTTTCATTGTCCGTGGACCCTGTTTACGGGGATATTGCCGATTTCGTACTCTTCGTGAATGAGCCCCATCCCTGAGAGTCCAAGGACCTAAAGTTAACTCAACAGTTAAACATGCTCGCTCTTTTTAATTAAATAATGCCTATTTATAAGACGCCATGCGTAATAGTGTGCGCAAATCAAGTTCGCAGCCTATTACGAGGAGATTCAGTAATGGGCATAACTAACCCGAATCTCATTAAACAGAGGTATTATGAAACTAACTAATAAAGTAAAAAGCGTTCTAGCCATGTCAGCAATTTTGACTGCAGGAATGAGCTTAGCTCCTAGCAAGTCTGAAGCAGGTGTTGTGATCATGGTGAATCCTTCCTACGTGATTGAAACCGTGGGCGGTGCTGCGGCGATTGCGACCGGAATCTATATGTGGATTCTTGCTGGAACCGACGATAGCAACCCGGCTGATGTCAACGGCCCAGCGGGCATGCTGTTTATCGTGTTAGGCGCTGATGGATCTATGAAGAAAGATCAGCTCGCTTCATCACTTCAAAAGAAATACAGCTTTATTGAAAACAATGAAGTGTTCACAGCACTCGCTGACTTGATTAAATCAAAAGCATCTACAGCTGTAGCGAAAGATGGCAAAAAACTTGTTTCTGTTTCTCGTACAGAACTTGACAATCTACTCAGCTCAGTTGACTTGACTGGTAATGAGTCACTTGTAAATAAAATGGCTGCTGATCTTAAGTAATTTCGATTGTACTTTTTGAGGAGATTCGTATGAAAGTGATTTTGCTATTTTTACTCATCTTTTCAAAGAGTGCACTCGCAATGAATTCTCAGTATTTAACGGAAACTGAATACTGTACTCAAGCGTTGGGGTCGAAGACTCAGGATGTGGTTTCGACTCCACCCAAACCGAACCTGTTTCAGATGTATGGTCTGATTTATCGTTATTTTTTTGCACGAGGCACTTTCTTAAATCCAGTTGTTTATGGTGAAGCTGCGACCGATGTGACTCCTCAGAAACTGACCCAAGAAGAAGATGAGTCTGAAGATTCAGATCAAGAAAAGACAATTGCAGATGAGTCAGAATCGGATGATTCGACTTCAGATATCGCGGTTCTTTCTACCGGTGTCCCAACCTACGCGTTATCAAGACCTAGCGATTTTATCGAAGCGAAAAAGAACTACATTGATGTTTATAATTCATTAAAA
>CAIOKW010000096.1 GCA_903858975.1 Oligoflexia bacterium
GGCTCTTGATCACGCCGAGTTTTTCACAGGTCCGAAGTGTCAGGCGGCCGCTCAAGAACTCAAAGGAGTTCACAAAATGGCGCAGCTTACTGACAAATAAATTTACTTCGAGTCACGGATTGCCGAGAGTCTTTTAAGGTAAAACTCAGCCGCGAGTGATTCACAATTGCGAGAAGCGAGTAGTTCGCGTCTTGGTAAGCGTAGCTTCCATCAGCCGACGCACTGACCGGAGAATTAAAATAGACTTCAAGCATCTGAGTGTCGATTCCGATTCCGTATTGAAAGCTAAGGCTTTCATCAGGGTTTTTCTCGATCTGAACCCAATAAAAAGAACTGCTCACGAAGGCATTCTGTTTCTTACAGGAAAGAACGGTTTCGGCATGAACAAGGGAGCTTCCAAGGAAGAGTGCTAAGCAGGTCGTGAGGAGTGTTTTCATAGTTGTTTTACTCAAGGTCAAGGAGACCTAAAAATGGCGCACCCGTCAGGACTTGAACCTGAAACCCTCTGATCCGAAGTCAGATACTCTATCCAATTGAGCTACGGGTGCACGCCCCTAGGCTAACCCAAGTGATTTGCCTGCGCAAGAAGCACTTGAGGAGCGGGTGGGGGGGGGGTACAATTTGATTAAGGAGATTCATATGACCCAACTTAAGAAATTAGTGTTCGCAAACGCAGTCGCATTTAGTCTTGTCCTTTCACCTGTAGTTCGTGCTGAAGAAGCGGCGGCCAAGGCAGCTGCTCCCGCGGCTGAGCAAAAAGAATCAAAGTGTGAAGGGGATTGTGAATGCTCAAAGTGTAAGCATGGCAAAGACCATAAGAAGTGCAAAATGTGCGCTATGAAGCATAAAAAACATGCTGAAGGCGAAAAAGCAGAGCAGCATGAAGAAAAACATGAAGAAAAGACTGAAGAAAAGAAGTAATTCTGAATTCTAATCTTCGAGCCATTGTACTCGATGATCGAGTTGGCGAGGCGCTTTGGGTGGGTCGTGGTCGGGGTAACCTAAGACCACGGCGCACAAAAGCTCCAAATTTCCGGACTGATATTCGGGAAGTTCGGTCACGCCCAAAAACTCATCCACTTCTTTCTTAATTTCAAGAGGGGCACCCATCGTGCAGGCCCCCAGGCCTTCGGCAACCGCAGCCAAATTCAAATTCTCAACCGCCATGTAAACCGAGCCGATACTCGTATGGTAGCGCTCTTCAGAATCATTCTGAGAATAGCAAAGCACGACCACGGGGGCGTCGCCCAGGGTATAGAAAAAACGCTCAGTAAACTGATAGAGAGAGGGCTTCAGGCGTTTCTCAAGGATGTCCTTGATACCGAGCCATGATTTCTGAGAGAGGCTGAGGTACTCCTCTCGATTCTTTCCTGTGAGAACAAAAAACCGCCAATTTTGCCTATTTTTACCCGAGGGCGCTTCCATCGCAGCGGCCAGAAGTTTCTCAAGGAGTTCTTTTGAAAGGGGATCCTTTTTGAATTTTCGAATGGATCGTCTTGCATGAAGGAGGCGATAGAACTCTTCTTTAAAGGATTCATCAAAAGGCGCGAAAATAGATTTCATAGAAAAGAAAAAATGGAGCGGGAAAAGGGGCTCGAACCCTCGACCTCCACGTTGGCAACGTGGCGCTCTAGCCAACTGAGCTACTCCCGCATGAAGAGCTGATTGATAAGCTAGTTCCTTAGTCTTAGCGTAAAAGGGGTGGGCTGGTCA
>CAIOKW010000097.1 GCA_903858975.1 Oligoflexia bacterium
CCGCTTGAGCTGGTGGTGGTGTCACGAGTAGAATTTGAACCGCAGGCTGATAGAACGACTAGGCTTGCAAGTACTGATAAAATTTTAAACGTTTTCATAAAACACATCCCTCTTTTCAACTCTCTTACCTAGAGTAGAAGCACAGGGTGTGCCAAAAATGAAGAATGTGAGGATACAAGTGCTTAGAAAGGTTCTTAAGTGAAATCGTTGAGTCCCTGCTGTCGAAGCTTGGATGAAGTGTAAAAGAAGTTTACAGTGGGAATATGACTCCGATGAACTTCAGACCTGCCCTCATTTTCTTCCCCTTTTCGATCCTTTTCATCGCTCTCTATATAGGAGTGGGGCATCAGGAGGTCTTCTTGGCGGGACTCAGCTATTCGGCGCTCTTAGGCTATCGCTTAAAAGGCGAGATGAGGCCTCGGGATGCCTTTCCGTTTGTGATGCTTTTCTTGTTTTCGGTGGGGCTTGCGCTCACTCCGGCTCGCGGATTTTCTGAGTCATTAACGAGAACGGTGCAGCTTTTGATTGTTTTCCGCGGCCTCTTGTTAATGCTCAGACAAGTTCAAAATCAAAAACAAAAATTCGACCGCGCGGATGGGGCCTTTGCTCTCGCTTTCTTGATTGAGGTACTGCTCCTCTTGGGTCTTCTGTTTGCGACCTTTAAACCCTATCCGATCGAGATGGTCCAGGGAGCGCGAGTGCTCTCAGTGAGACTCTTCTCGGTGCTGGGTTTGTTCTTCACGCCTCTCTTTATACCCGCAATCATTTTACTGCCGGCGTTATTTTTTCCTCAGAGTGCGCCTTGGGTTTTAATTGGAATTGCAGTGATGGAAATGATCCAAAAACTGAAAGTGAAGGCATGACTCGGATTACGGCCGAAGGGCGAAGACTGCTGATTGAAGAGTATTATACTCGTTTTCATCAGACCCAATATTTGGAGTGGGATCCTCTTTCAGTAATTCGTGAATTTGAGGGTTCGCCGGATCAGGAGTATGTTGCGCTCATCTCAGCGATCTTTGCATTTGGTGGAGTGAAGCAAATCATCAAATCGATTCGAAATGTATCCACGCGACTTCAGTTAAAAGAGGCTGGTCCCATCACAGCATTCAGTGATTCAGAGTTACAGAGCAGATTAAAAGGATTTGCCCATCGAATCTATGTGGATCAAGACCTTGTCCAACTCACGCGCCTGTACCAAAAGTCCTGCGTTGAGTATGGAAGCTTAAAAGATCATTTTCTGATCCATCATCGCGAGAATGATGAAACGATTGAAGCAGGGCTTACGGGTCTGATTCGAGACTACAAGTCTTGGTCAGAACTCAGTGGTTTTCCAGTAGGAAAATCTTTTTTTCACATGTTGAATTCACCCGAAGCGGGGAGTACCTGCAAGCGATGGCTCATGTTTTTGAAATGGATGATTCGGGCTGATGACGGGATTGATCTCGGGCTCTGGTATAAAAGTTCGGTACTCAGGCCTGATCAACTCCTGATTCCACTCGATACGCACCTCTTTAAGATTTCAAAGCGTCTGGGACTCACGAAGCGAAAAACCGCGAACTGGAAGACTGCGATTGAGGTCACCCGTAACCTCAAAAAAATTGACGCTCGAGATCCCACTCGATTTGATTTCTCACTGTGTCGATTTGGAATGTTTGACTATCGGAAGATCTTAAAGACGATTGAAACCTAGATTTCATTGTTTTTACTTTTGTTTCTGATTCTCACTCGATAATCTCAAAAGAAATGAAATGCATACGCTTTCTTCTATTGTTTACCTTCCTCCCTATTTTAGGCTGCGCGAGTGGACCTCGATTCATTGAACCTTTTCGGGATGTCTCCGGATTTAATCCGCTCGAAGAGGCGACTCGGTCGGAGCATTTTCCAAAAACACCTCACATCACTCTTCAGGAAATTGAAACCGGAATCGGAGAAAAACGAGTTTCCTTTGTGAATGTGAATGGAAATCTTGAATATCCAGTCGGTTTAGAGCCCTTGAAGGTGGCCATACTTGGGGTGATGAGCGCCTATTCGAAGAGCCGGCTTCCGTATCCTCAGGGCCTCATCTATTCTCTTGAGCCCGACTATGAATCCTTTGTTATACGGAATTTTGTAAAGCACTTACCGAAGGCTGGTCCTGAGGTATTTGCCCTTCAGCTTGGGCAAAGCCTCAGCAGCCCGCCGGAACCATTCATAAGACAATCCCAAGCGTAAGCTGGGCCGATTTTTTGGGGAA
>CAIOKW010000098.1 GCA_903858975.1 Oligoflexia bacterium
CTTTATTTTCGACTGAATGTCATTCGCGTGCACATTCCAGCTCTCAGAGATCGTAAAGATGATCTTCCCATGCTTGCCGATTATTTTTTAAGAGAGTTTGCTAGTATCCATCAAAAGCCAAAACGCACAATTGCAAAAGAAGCGCTGACTTTGCTTGAAAAATATTCTTGGCCGGGAAACATCCGGGAACTCAGAAACCTTCTTGAGCGACTCGTCATTCTTCAGGCTCCTCATGAGGAAAATATTCCCATTTCTGCTGATGAGCTTAAAATGCATCTCGGGGACGTGGCATTCACCTCCTCTAGCAGTAAAGGCGACGGTAAGTTTTCAGAGACCACTTTTCATGGGGCAGTAGCTCTATCGTCCGGGCGTTCGCTGAAAGATGCAAAATCAGAATTTGAGCGCGAATACATCGTACAAGCACTCAAAGAGAATGGCTGGAATATCTCAAAAACCGCTCAAAACTTGGGTATCGAGCGGAGCTACCTTCACCGAAGAATGAAATCCTTTGGCATCGAGGGCGAGGATTAGACTCCGTAGATCTTCCCGTATTTCTCTTTTGCGTAATTCATAAAATGTCTAAAATCCAAGCCTGAACCCGTAGTTTTCATGAGTAACTCTTCAGAATTGAAAGTCCTACCACTTGCGTGAACTTTAGTTCTGAGCCAACTCAAAATCGGTGCAAGATTTCCTGTTTCTACCAGTGCATCGTAATTTGAAATCTCTTTCTTCATACTTGCGCCCAGCTGTGCTGCATAGAAACTCCCGAAAGAATAAGTAGGGAAATACCCAACTGATCCATAAGACCAATGTACATCTTGGAGGCATCCTTCTGAATCATCGCCCGGACGAATGCCGAGATACTGTTCATAATGATCATTCCAAAATGTCGGAATATCAGCGACTTCGATTTGGCCTTCGATCAGTGCTTTTTCGATTAAATAGCGAATATAAATATGTGCATGATAGGTCAACTCATCGGCTTCCACACGAACGAGCGAAGGGGTGATCAGATTCACGCCTCTGTAAAATGTATCCAGATCAATCGCCCCTAAGTTCTCCGAAAACATCGATTGAAGCTCAGGATAATTCGCCTTCCAAAAGGAATGGGACCTGCCAATATTGTTTTCCCAAAAGCGCGATTGGGATTCATGAAAAGCTAAGGAAAGGGCTGTCCCGAGCGGCAATCCATATTGCTCCTCCATCGGAAGTCCTAGTTCATAAAGACCATGACCAGCTTCATGAATGGCCGCAAAGAGCATCATCGTAAATTCATGCTCATCACTGAAAAGCGTAATTCTTACATCCCCTGGCCCAAAGGTCGTACAGAAGGGGTGAGGAGCATCGTCCGCACGTCCTGAATCAAAATTATAGCCCATTTGCTTCAGTACCTTTTCTGAAAAGGCCCACTGTTTTCCTTTGGGATAGAACTTCAATAAGAAATCATTCTGTGGCTTTGGTCGACTGATGATTTTCTGAATATACGGAAAAAGCTGGTTCTTCACTTGAGAAAAAACCTCATCAATTTTCTGAACGGTAAGGCCCGGCTCGTAGTCCTCGAGCAAGGCTTCATACGGATGGTTCTCATATCCGAGAAGTTCTGTTTCCTGACGCTTCAAACGCATCACTTTTTCCAGGAGAGGCTTGTAGATGGAATAGTCTTTCTTAGACTTCGCCTCATGCCACGCACCAAAAGCCTCGGAAGTCGTCAGTGAAAGCTCTTCTACGAATGAGTCCGGATATTTCTTCTTCCGATGAAAATCTTTTTGCGTGAGCAAAACATTCTGACGCTGTTCAGGCGTGAGCGTTTCATCTTCTGAGAGTTCCTTTAAGAGCTCTTCTAGCTTTAAACTCGTAAATAACTCATGCCCCAAAGTAGAAAGCGTGGCCAACTGGCGGCCTCGAGCTTTCGCCCCATTCTTAGGCATGTAGACCTGCTGATCCCAGCCTAGGACTGAACTTGCAAATCCGAGGTCTGCAATTTTACCAAGATGGGACTTAAAGAGTTCGTATTTTTGATTAGGCTTCATCCATATAAGGATACAGGACTTGCTTAGGCGGAACAAAGTTTTCTTTGATCGTCCGCGCACTCATCCAACGCAGAAGGTTCATGGCACTGCCCGCCTTGTCATTGGTGCCTGAACGTCTAGCACCACCAAAGGGTTGCTGGCCCACGACAGCTCCGGTCGGCTTATCGTTGATGTAAAGGTTTCCGGTCGCATGCTTTAACTCTTCCATCATTTTTTGAATCGCCATGCGATCCTGAGAAATGATCGCCCCCGTCAATGCGTAGGGTGAGGTCTCGTTTGCGACCTTCAACATTTCATTTAACTTTGAATCCTCGTAAACGTGTAAGGTTAAAACCGGTCCAAAGATTTCCTCGCACATGGTGCGCGCCTTTGGATCTGTAGTTTGGAGGAGAGTCGGTTTTACGAAATAACCTTTCGTACTCTCAACTTCACCGCCCGCTAAAATCCGATAGCTTGAATCGGATTTCGCGAAATCAAGATAGCCCTTAATTTTTTCGCAAGACCTCGCATCAATTACAGCATTCACCATATTCCGAAAATCGCGAACATCCCCCTGCTTTAAAGCCATCGTTTCTTCGATCAGCTTTGTTTGAAGCTGGGACCAAAGGGATGCCGGAATATAGGCCCTTGAGGCAGCCGAGCATTTTTGGCCTTGATATTCAAAAGCTCCGCGAATCATCGCCACTTTCAAAACCTCTAGATCCGCTGAAGGGTGCGCAAAGATGAAATCCTTACCGCCTGTCTCCCCTACAATCCGAGGATAAGAATGATAAAGCTCCACTTGGCTTCCGATGGTTTTATAAATGTGATTAAAGGTGTTACTCGATCCTGTAAAATGAACTCCTGCAAGCTCAGGATGGTTTAATGCCACCTCTCCAGCAACGGGTCCTAGAGCCGGAACAAAGTTAATCACTCCCGCAGGAAGACCCGCTTCCATAAACAATTGCATCGTACGATAAGCCGACAAGCACTGTTGCTCAGAAGGTTTCCAAACGACGGTGTTTCCAATCATTGCAGGAGCTGCCGGCAAATTCCCAGCAATAGCGGTAAAATTAAAGGGAGTCACCGCGAAAACAAATCCTTCTAGGGGCCGGTAATCGACTGAATTATGAAGTCCCGCAGGAGAAAACGGCTGATCCTGAATCAGGCGCTCATAGAAGCTTGCATTGAATCGAAGAAAGTCTGCGAGCTCACAGGCAGAATCAATCTCTGCCTGATAAACATTCTTCGATTGCCCGTGCATCGTTGCTGCATTGATGGTGGCACGCCTGGGTCCCGCCAATAGATCTGCCGCTTTTAAGAAAATCTTTGCGCGTTCAAACCACGGAAGCGCTTCCCATTCCTTTTTTGCTTTTAATGAAGCCTCAATCGCAAGCTTCACTTCTTCTTTGCCCGCGAGGTGAACTCTTGCGAGCACATGCTGGTGATCGTGGGGCATGCGAACTTCGAAAAAGTTTCCAGTCCGAACCTCTTTGCCTCCAATGATGCAAGGAATGTCAACCACTTCACTCTCAACCCTCAGGAGCTCAGCTTTTAGATCTGCTCTCTCCTTTGATCCTTTGAGATATCCTAGAATCGGTTCATTGATAGGGGTTGGGACTTTAAATTGAGATGCCTGCATGCCTCAAAGCATAGCAATTTTAAAACTGGCAATAAAGAGTAAATCCCGATCTGAATCGAATCAGATACTGGGAAGTGCGTTCGTCGCTTGCGCCAAGTCGAAATCCTTAGCCGAAATGCCGCCTGCATCATGAGTGGTGAGCGTAAGCTTCACCTTGTTCCACTGAATCAGAATATCGGGGTGATGATTCTTCGACTCAGCTAAAAGCCCCACCGAGTTAACGAATAGGAGTGATTGCGGAAACCCGGTAAAACTAAAGGTTTTCTCAATCTCGCCATTGGAGTTTAACTTCCAATCCGGAAGCCTCTTTAGTTCTAAATCGATTTGAGTCGCAGTTAATTTCGCAACTTTCACTTCACTCATACTGAAACTCCTCGACCTAAAGTAGAAACCAAGGGCCCTTCGCTGGCATAGTGACAGGCAGCCTGGTGCACATCTCCAGCAGAGTCGACCCCGCAAAGCTCTGGACGATCCGTACGACACTTATCCTGAACTACTGGACAACGAGGATTAAAGAAACATCCATTGGGTGGATTCAGTGGTGATGGAACATCTCCCTGAAGAATCACGCGATCATTTTTATGGGTAGGATCTGGAATCGGAATCGCAGATAAGAGTGCCTTGGTATAAGGGTGGCGTGGGCTTGAATAAAGCTGTTCCGCTTCTGCAATCTCAGCCACTTTACCGAGGTACATCACTGCAACGCGATTTGAAATGTGCTCTACGACTTTCAAATCATGCGCGATAAACAAATAAGTCAATTTGAGCTCTTTTTGGAGATCCTGCATGAGGTTCACAATTTGAGCTTGAATCGAAACATCGAGTGCTGACACTGGCTCATCGCAAACCAAGAGTTCTGGCTTCACAGAAAGTGCGCGCGCAATGCAGATCCGTTGGCGTTGCCCGCCTGAAAACTCATGGGGATAACGAGAAATTGCTTCACGGCGAAGGCCAACTAAGTCTAGAAGCTCATAAATCTGCTTTCGGCGATCTTCTTTAGAGTTCGCAAGATTATGAATAATCAGCGGCTCCCCTAAGATTTCTTCAATTGTCATGCGTGGATTCAAAGAAGCATAGGGATCTTGAAAAACGATCTGCATATTGCGACGGAGCTTACGCATTTCATTGTTGTTCAATTGGGTGATGTCTTGCCCTTTAAAATGAACCTGCCCAGAGGTGGGTTCAATCAATCGCAAAATACAGCGACCCAGTGTCGATTTTCCACAACCAGACTCCCCTACAAGACCTAAAGTTTCTCCGCGGTAGATATCAAACGATACATTTTGAACCGCTTTGACGGACGCAACTTCACGTCCGAGAATTCCACCTTTTACTGGGAAGCTCTTTACTAGATGTCGAACAGACAACAGCACTTCTTTATTTTCGCCGGTGCTCATCTCTTTACCCTTCTGCTTTCACACAACGGACCATGCGGCCGCCAGCTAAGGAGCGTAATTCTGGCTCCACGCCCTTACATTCATCGGAAACATACTTACAGCGCTCTTGAAAACGGCAGCCTTGCGGAAGATCAAACAAGCTCGGAACAATCCCTGGAATAGGCTCCAGTCGAGACTTCTTCACTTTTCCAGTCGGATCTTTGCTCAGAATCGGAATGCTATTTAAGAGACCTTGGGTATAAGGGTGCTTCGGATTCTTAAAGATCTCATTCACGGATGCGCGCTCTACGACCTTACCTGCGTACATCACGACTACTTCATGAGCCATTTCAGCCACAACCCCCAAATCATGGGTGATCAACATGAGCGACAAGCCTACTTTTTGCTGAAGATCTCGAAGCAGATCCAGAATCTGAGCTTGAATTGTCACATCGAGCGCTGTAGTCGGTTCATCGGCGATCAAAATTTGTGGATTACAAGAAAGAGCCATCGCAATCATCACCCGCTGTCTCATTCCGCCTGAAAGCTGGTGCGGATAATCTTTGATGCGCTTTTCAGGAGCGGGAATTCCGACCAAACGAAGCATCTCAATTGCTTTGTTGATCGCTTCACCTTTAGAGAGGTCCTGGTGCAATAGGATCGCTTCAACAAGTTGGTTTCCAATGGTGAATACAGGATTCAACGAGGTCATGGGCTCTTGGAAAATCATGGAGATTTCATTTCCACGAATTTTTCTCATGTCATCCATGCCAAGCTTCAACAAATCCTTACCTTTGTAAAGAATCTCTCCGCCCACGATCTTACCGGGAGGGTTTGGAATCAGGCGCATGATGGAAAGTGAAGTTACGGATTTTCCACATCCTGACTCTCCCACGATCCCCAATGTTTTTCCGGGATAGAGATCGAAACTCACGTTGTCGACAGCTTTTAGTTCACCTCGCTCGGTGAAAAACGAAGTCTGAAGATTCTTCACTTCTAAAATTTTATTTGTGTCACTCATTGTGTGCCTATCCTCTAAATATTCGCCTTTGGATCTAAGGCATCTCGCACATAGTCCCCTAGAACGTTAATTGAAAACATCAGAAAAAACATCGCCACAGTGGCACCGGTCAGCTGCCACCAAACCCCGTTTCCAAGTTCTCCATTGGCGTCATCGATCATTTTGCCCCAACTTGGCAAATTTTGAACCCCTAATTGCAGATAAGAGAGCAAAACTTCTGCTCGAATTGCCATTTCGAACATAAATGTCATGCTGAGAATAACTTGGTGCATAACGTTAGGAAGAAGATGGATGAATATCCGCCGTCCGTTGCCTGCCCCAAGGGCCTCGGCAGCGATGAGGTACTCCTTTTGCTTGTGCTTGATCACTTCTCCGCGAAGGATTCGAGCAAGTGAGATCCAGCTCGTTGCAGTAAGGGCGATATAAACGGCCGTCATTCCTCGACCAAGCGAGTAACTTATTCCAATTAAGAGCAGGATGTTAGGAATGGATGATAAGGTGGTGATGAACCATAAAATCAGCTCATCAATGAGTCCTCCAAAGTATCCCGATACACAACCAAAGAATACCCCAATCGGAGCACTGAGGAGAGTGGTCACCACCCCCACACTCAGAGCTACCCTCGCCCCCTGAATGACCTTCAGAATCACACTGCGTCCCAGGTAGTCCGTCCCAAGCCAAAACTTAAATTCGGACAGATTCGGAGGAAGGTACTGAGTTCCAATCGGTGTATCCCAATTCGAAGCAAGGCCCAAGAACTGAGCCGAAAACGCGATGATCAGAAAAAACCCAATAACGATGGCACAGAGAAGGGGGATTTTTTTTCGAAATACTTTTTGAAGCGCTGAAGTTCTCATGAGCTCACCCCTCCTGCCCTAAGCGCATTCTTGGATCCACAAGGTGATAAAGAATGTCGGTCAGGATGTTCGTCAGAATGTACACAATCGAGATCACGGTAGTCATGGCTTTCAGCACTGGAAAGTCACTATTCTTAACCGCCTCCACTGTCATTCCCCCAATTCCAGGAATCGAGAAAAAACTCTCAAGAAGAAGTGACCCTAAGACTAAATAAGGGATTTGGATCACCACATAGGTGATCACCGGAATCATGCTGTTTTTCAAAACGTGCTACAGATACACAAATATTTCAGGCAGCCCTTTTGCTCGAGCCGTTCGAACGTAGTCTTGAGTACTCTCTTCAATAATTGAATTCCTAAAAAACCGAATATCTGAACCGAGATTCAAAAACACGGAAATCAAGACCGGAAGTGCGAGATAGTACCAACGCTCGGACCACCCTGAACCATAGCCGGAAATGGGGAACCAACCTAATTTCGAAGCCAAAATATACTGACCAAACAAAATATAAGCAAGGCCCGGCATACTCATGAGCACCACGAAGAAGACCAGGGATGCGCGATCAATCCAGCGTCCTCGGAAGTAAGAAACCACCAAAGCAATGAGTAAGGAAAAAAACGCCGTAAGAAAAAAAGCTGGAATCGAGAGACTGAGCGTCGGCCCAACCCCCTTTAAGATTCGATCGCTAATCACTTCACGAGTGGTGTAACTCTTCCCAAAATCGAAAGTCACAATTTCTTTTAAGTAATGACCAAATTGAATCGGTAGCGGTTGATCCAAACCCAGTTCCGATCGGACCATCGCGACCCGCTCTGCAGTTGCATGTTTTCCGAGTAGTAGCGTTGCCGGATCGCCACCCACTAAATGGAAAAGGGAGAAAACGACCAGCGCTGCTCCCAGGAGTGTTGGAACGGAATAAACTAATCTGCGAATCACATAAGACCACATAAGAAGCGCAGAATAGCCGAATAAAATGGGGAGCGGAATACATAAAATGTACACCCCAAAGTGACACCACTTTCAATTTCAGAAATGGAGTCACAAGAAGTATTTTTGCTATTTACGATTTTTCCAGATCCACCTGAGCTCACCCTCAGGGCTATGAACACTCACTTTTTTGGCAAATCCCAGCTCTCGATCCCAAGCTTCAATCAAGAGCTCAATTTTGAGATGATGACCCACTTCCTGAGAAGTGGGGGTCAGCACCACCCGAACCGGTACAAACCCCTCCGACTCGCTTGCTTGGTAGAAAATCCAAGTCCACTGTGAAGTCATGATTCGAATTTCATTTTCAAACACTTTTACATCACGCTTCACTCCGACTTCAGGACAAGGAAGATCACCCAAAAAGAGCTGAGAAAGCACCGGAACCTCTAGTCCCAGATAGTGCGTGAGGCCTTTTTGATTCAATTTTGGCTTCGAAGGCACCTCGACATTAAAAGCCTTAGAATCACTCGAGAGTCGCATCAAAGTCCCACCCAAGATATTGGTGACCTCAAGGAGGAACTTTCCATCTTTTTCAAAATGAAGACTGGCCGGAAACTGGCCTTTGAATTCTTGGGTGCTTGATTTAACTAAAAGATCACCCGCCAGCTCACGCGTGCCTTGAGAACAATACTGCTTAAGCCATTTACCTGCTCGCTCCTGAGTGACCCGCTCTTGACTGACTTTAGGCGTTCCCGCACAAGCCGAAGCAAACGCGAGTAATAATAACAAAGAAGCACTCTTGATCTGTGAATTTGATCTCATTTAAAGAAAAGCATGCAGCAAAGATTATTTTTCTTCAACTGAAGCTGGTGCCCGAGCGGATACAGGTGACTGAAGACCTTCGATTTTCACTCTGAGTGCCTGAGCTCGCTCCGGCATCTGGTTCTTCGCATAGACTTGAACCAAGTGCTCGAGGATCGTTTCCTCATCTGCCTTGAGACCTGCTGCTTTTTCTAGGTAGACGAGTGCATCTTTATGGTGTCCCAGCATAAATTGATTCCACCCGAGGCTATCCAAAATAAAAGGGTTGTTGGGTTTCAGCTTCAGAGCGCGTTTCAACATCTCTTCGGCGTCCTTTAGGCGAATCCCCTGAGTCGTCCAGGAATAAGCCACAAAATTTAATGCATCCGCATTGCCTGGACTCTTTTCAAGGATCTTCTCCATCTGAGCAACTGCTTCATCTGTATTCCCGAGCTTCTCAAGGATCGCTCCGTAGAAATAGCGCATTTTTTCGTGATCAGGAAAGATTTTAAGCCCATCACTTAAGGACTGGCTCGCATCTTTGAGTCTTTTTTCATCCTCAAACATACTGGCCATTACCAGATAGAATCCGGGATTTTCTGGAGACTTCTGCACTGCCGCCTTGAGCGTAGTGAGTGCTTTCTCTTTCATCCCCTGACGTCTCAGAATGCCCACTGCGTGAAGATTAGAGTCTTCAAAAAGCTTCGAGTCCACAGACACCTTAAGTAAATGATCAAGCGTCTGGTCCATTTTCCCTTGTTGTTCAAAAACCGCAGACAAATAGTAGTGAACTTTGTCAGAGTCAGGCACCTTCACCAAAAGTGCCTCCAGTGTTTTTTGCGCTTCTGCCCAATTTTCTTTTTGCATGAAGAGGAGCCCCATGCGCAATTGAGTATTGAGATCTTCTGGATCAGCCGCAGCCATCGACTTCAGTAAGCTCAGGGCTTTTTCTTGCTGATTTCCCTTCAAATAGAGGGTTACCAATCTTCCCGAAACCTGAGCATCAAATTTTTCTTCGAGCTGATTTTCATAGGCTTCAATCGCTTTCGCGCCTTCGCCATGAGCCTCGAGCAGTAATCCAATCGCGAGAGTAGCCTGGCTAAACCCGGGCCTGACCTCTAAGGCTTTTCGATAGGCAACCACTGCTTCACGGATGTGTTCTTTTGCTTGCTCTAGCTTGCCTGCGTAAAACCAAGCTGCAGCAGAATCCTTAACTCGAGAAGTAAACGCGCGAATAAACTTCAGTGCTTCGTCATAGCGTTCTTTTTCTGCAAGAACTTGCGTCTTAAACACGGCCGCTTCATCATTCGAAGGATCAATCTTCAGAACTTTTTCGTATTCACCCAGAGCGCGATCTGAATCCATATTGAGGGAATAGATTCCTCCGAGCATGAGTCTGACTTCAATTGCGCGGGGATCAATCTCGAGCGCCCGTTCACACTCTTCGATCGCAAACGTCATCGAACCTTTTTTCAAATACTCTGCGCCGAGCTTTGAGTGGAGGACCGCGGAATTAGAATCATAGGCAAGCGCCGCTCGATACTCCTCAATTGACCGTTCCACCTTGCCCTCTTGGGAATAAGCCTGGGCTAAAATAAAGTGATACTCTGCGCCGTTTTCGGCCCCAGCCTTCACCCAATTTGCCTGCGCGAAGCCTTCAATTTTACCATGCGCGTCATCTGCTTTTGAAAGACTCGCAGGAGGGGCTGAGGCGCAGCCAGAGAGCAGCAAAAGAAAACCCATTTGAATCACCGGAATTTGCTCTTTACTCAATGATTTCAAAAATTTAGACCTTAAGCCTTCCATAGGATGGCCTCCCTTATAGTCCTTTTCGTCAGACCTGGGGTAAAACTGTAGGATTTGCTTTGGACTCTGAGTCAGCTGAAGACTTGACTTTGCGAGCCCTGATTGGTACCTAGAAAGCTGCAAATAGGTGTTGCGGCATGTCATAATGCGTGATACCGATTGCCTACTTCACCAAAGGAAGCGTCAAAATCCTGAAGAAAACAGGGGTTCGTTAGTTTTCAACGGGATGCAAACTAAGGTGAAGAGAAAATAATAATAACGTCAGCACACAACCTCATGTTTTAGAGGTAGGGGGCAGTATGAAAGAAGCAAAAGTAATTAAGCGTTATCAAAACCGCAAACTGTACGATACTCACGAGTCTAGCTATGTGACTCTTGATGAAATCGCAAAAATGATTCGCGCAGGTGAAGAAATTCGTGTCATCGATAACAAGACCAAAAATGACATCACTGCAGCGACTTTGACTCAACTTCTTTATGAATCTGAGCGCAAAGCTAAAACCCAGCCTTCTGTGAACCTCTTGAAGACCATCATTCGCTCAGGCGACGGTTCTTTCTCTGGTTTCATCGCAGAAAAACTTAAAGGCGAGCTCGCTTCTATTGAAGCTGAAGCGGCTGCAGCAGCGAATGCTTCTGCAAACGTGAACAACGCTCCCCTCATGAATCAATAAGCGTCAGCTTACTGACTCACTGGCTGAATTCAAATTTTTTCCTAAGTTCAGAATTTTATTAAGATTCTGGATTGAGGCTTTGCTTCTTTCGAGACACCGAATACACTCTAATCATGCGCGTAAACGCCTGTTTTAGAGCAATTCTGATCCTGGTTTCAAGCACCATTGGAGTGTGTTCGGTCTCTCAAGAAAGTCTAGCTGAAACTTCTACTTTTTCAGACTCCATCACTCTCACTCGCTCGGCACGAGATCTTCCTCAAACCAAAAAAAATACTGAAGTTACTTATGGCAAGGGTCCCTTTGCTCCAGGTACTCACAATTTATCTCTGGGTGTGGGACAGGTTTTCTTGCTCGGATCGCTGAGTAATCACTATGAAAACACCATTGCCCCAGAGGTAGATTATACCTACGGCGTAAGCGATCTGTTCTCTTTTCAATCAAACTTTTCCTACCACTCTCACTCCAGCGGTAATCTCTCCATTTGGAATCTAGCGGCAGGACTGCGTGCGAACCTGATGTATTTTGATCAACTGGTTCCCTTTGCATCCGTGGGCCTCGGTTTTTTTAGTCCTTCTTATACCTTAAGCAACAACGCAACCGTGAGCGGGCTATTGTTTGGCATGCAACTCGGAGGCGGAATTGATCTCATGATCAGCAATCAAGTTTTTTTTGGAGCTCAGCTGATTTACAACAATATGTTTGAATCCTCTAAACGCGCTTCTGATGGATCAAGTCAGAGCCTCGGGGGAGCGTTTGCTTCGTTCATGATTCATGCGGGTGTGACATTTTAAAAAGGGACTGTAATGGCCATCGATTATCAATCTTCAACAGACAAATGGGTTAAATGCATTTCTAGTTCGGGGACGATTCGTGCGGTTGCCGTCAGTACCACCGATATATCGAATCATCTTGGATCAAGACATAAACTGAGCCCCGCCGGTAAAAAGGCTCTTGCTGAATCGTTAATTGCCGG
This sequence comes from Oligoflexia bacterium, assembly GCA_903858975.1. GTDB lineage: Bacteria > Bdellovibrionota > UBA1018 > UBA1018 > CAIMNF01 > CAIMNF01. The sequence continues at coordinate 12,085 of CAIOKW010000098.1, forward strand.
ACTGATTCTCTCCTCGTATTGCAAAGCCGGAGAAAAAGTGAACCTCAACATTCAAGCCTCGGGATGGGCCAATCAAGCCATCATCGACGCCAATGCCATCGGTGAAGTTCGTGGGTATATTTTAGAGCGCCCCGCTCATGAAGTGAAACTTGCCAAAAATATTGGGCCCTGGGGAATTGGTCTCCTTTCCGTGCTTCGTACCAAACATGAAGAAGCTCAGCCCTACATCGGTACCGTGCCTTTGCTCACTGGGCATCTTGCGAAAGACCTTACTTTTTATTGGCTTCAATCGGAACAAGTAAACACAGCTGTTGGGATTGAAGTCTTTATGGATGGCGATCAAATCACCCTTGCTGAAGGATTCTTGATTCAAGCAATGCCTGGGGCTACCGATCACGACCTGAACTTTATTGAAGAACATCTCAAAAAACTCCATCAGTATGATTCAAGTTCTCCCGTCAGAAGCACGCCAACCATGCTGCTCTCCTATCTGCTCGAGAACCAAGCATTTAGCCTTCTGGAAGAACAACCCATCACACTGAAGTGCCCTTGCAGTATTGATCGTGTGAAACGATCACTCATGCTTATCGGTCAAGATGAGCTTCAATCGATGGCGGACGAGAATAAAGATTTTGAGATCAATTGTGATTTTTGCTCAGAAACCTATGTTTTCAGCCCAGAATTAATCAAATCTCTTATCAGAGACTTGCAGTAAAGCGGAGGAATGGTTTTGAAGTACAATCGAAGCATCAGCGCCACACTCTTCGGGATCTTATGCTTGTTGGCATTCCGTCCTGAAACCAGTGCGCTCGATTGTAATTTAAGATCTCTCCTCAATCAGACTTTAACAAATCCAGATTCTGAACTTCGAATCGACTTAAAACCCAAGAGAGTCGCACTACGCTCTTTTAATCGAAGTATCTTAAAAGATCTTGAGAACGACATTCCCTATAGCTACTACGTCGATACCCTCGATCAAATTCATTTTGTTAAAGGAGAAGGAGTCATTCAGGGCGCAGAAGATTTCCTCACCCTGCAATCCACCAAAAGTAAGAGCTCTTATGTGATTAAAGAAGCAGGGACTTTTCGATTTGACCGCGAGCAAAAAGCCTACCTCTTTGATCCGAAAAAAGGCTGGGACCTAAGCCCAGATGAAACCAAAGAGATCATGGCAACCATCAAGAAGGAAAATCCGGGCATCACATTTAAACGTAAAGCCAATCCGATGATGGATCGTGCAAGGACTCTTTCTTGCGTGGAGATTCTCAGCGCTGCCCAAGGGGGGAAGTCCTTTGTCTGGGATAATCTCGTATCCTCAAATATTGTATCGATGGCAGGGGTCGTGACCCAAGAACTGAGCGGAAACCACCTCATCACTGATCCTGAAAAGCGAAAGCTCATGTATGCGGATTTACTGGCAAGTAACGTCAGCACGCTGATCACAAGCCCCATCGTAAAACGAATGGTGGTTTCCAATTCAAACGTCGTGAAAGACTTCGCGACTCGGACCGCCACTGATTTCGCAACCAACATTGCAATCAAGAAACCCATTTACGACTACATGACCGGTAAGGCTGGCAAAAAAGATAAAGAAAAAGCAAGTATGGGGAAAAAGCTCATTCCTTACGATACGAGCTTCGGTGTCGTTCGATTCTTTCCTAAAAGAGCCCTCGATCGCGCGCTCATGAATCAGATCCCTCAACTCATGGTGAGCGCCTGCATGCACGGAAACGAGCTCGCAGCTCGCGTAGGGCCTAAAATGATCCGTATTGCAGATCGCTATACCTGGGGACTCATCTACCTCACAGGTCGAAATCAGTATTTAGAAATGAACAAATGAAGCCAGAACCCAAACTTGCCCCTCCAGGTGCCGGACTTCCCTTAGCTCAGAAGATTGTACTTCGATTGCTATTGGGACCCATCGTTTCGAAAATCGTTCCGCCGAGATCATAAATCATCTCGGCTAGCCTTTAGGAGTTGAGACATAAAAAAACCGCCCGAAGTCATCGACCTCGGGCGGTACTCTTTCAAAACTGTCAGGGATGAATCCCCTGTTATAGAAGACCAGAAATCAGGTCACGAATATCGCCTTGTGGCTTGTGAGTTTTCTTAAAATCAATGATCGCGTTCTTAATCCCAGAAGCGAGTTCAGGATTATGAGATTGACGCTGAATGGTTGTACCGAGACCCATTAAACAATCGCCCTCAACGACATTGAGGATTTTAATTTCTAACATATTTTTGCTCAAGCCTGCATTTTCTGAAACGAGCGCTCTGGTGGTGGCATTATAAGCACACTCTTCAAGTGAATCAGCGAACGCAGATACAGAGGTCAACAAAAGCAATCCAGTAAATAATGTTTTCATAAATTCTCCTTTGAATTTTTATCTTAACTTCGGAGAGATTAAAGCTTCGCGATCACCAATGGCGGGGAAAAATTTGACGTGGCATCTTCAATGAATTTCATTGATCCAAAAACAAAAAACCGCCCGAAGTCATCGACCTCGGGCGGTTCACTTTCAGCCTTTAAGGGGCTTAAAATTACATCATGCCTTCCATGCCGTGTCCGCCTGGCATCGCTGGCATATCTTTCTTAGGCTTTTCAGCAATGAGGGTTTCAGTGGTCAGCATCAAGCTTGCTACTGAAGCTGCATTTTGAAGAGCACAACGGCTCACTTTAGCAGGATCAATCACACCCGCTGCAATGAGGTCTTCGTAAGTTTCAGTCAATGCATTGAAACCGAATGAAGGACTAGTGTTGTGGATTACTTTATCTACAACGATTGATCCTTCAAGACCGGCATTGAATGCGATCTGACGAATTGGCTCTTCGATCGCACGCTTCACGATATTGATCCCAGCTTGTTGCTCTGGATTCATACCCTTCATGGTATCGAGTACTTTAGAAGCACGGAGAAGTGCAGTACCGCCGCCTGGGACGATCCCTTCTTCTACCGCTGCGCGAGTTGCATTGAGTGCATCTTCAACGCGAGCTTTCTTCTCTTTCATTTCAACTTCGGTAGCTGCACCGACGTTGATCACCGCCACACCACCGTGAAGCTTAGCAAGACGCTCTTGAAGCTTTTCACGATCGTAGTCAGAGGTAGTGTCTGCAATTTGAGCACGGATGGTTTTCACGCGTGCTTCAACGTCTGCTTTTTTGCCTGCGCCATCAACAATAGTAGTGTTGTCCTTATCTACTGTGATTTTGCGAGCTTGTCCGAGGTCTTCAAGACGTACAGCTTCAAGCTTGTCGCCCATTTCTTCAGAGATCACTTTACCGCCAGTAAGAACTGCGAGGTCAAGGAGCATCTCTTTACGGCGATCGCCGAAACCAGGAGCTTTCACAGCTGCAACGTGGATCGTTCCACGAAGTTTGTTCACTACGAGAGTTGCAAGCGCTTCGCCTTCAACTTCTTCAGAAATGATCATGAGTGGCTTGTTCTTTTGAACTACTTTTTCAAGAGTTGGAAGAAGGTCCTTCATGCTGCTGATTTTTTTGTCGTAAATAA